>JANYEF010000225.1 GCA_025363325.1 Nitrospira sp.
ACAGATTTACAGTCTGCCCCCTTTGGCCACTTGGGTACCTGCCCGAAACACCCTGCGCACGACATAACAAATCCACATGCAATCAATTTCTATTATCTTCTTCTTCATCCGCATGATGAAAAAAGAAGAGCAAGCTGGTCCGCGCACAGCTCCCCCCTCCTTATGAATTAAGGATGAAGGTGGTGAGCTGGGGACACAGCCTGTTCAGGAACCGCTGGATTCTATTGATGAAGTCTGGCGATGTCAAGACCAAAAAGCAGAATTATCTTGTTTTTTTCTCCCACACCCTCCATCCGCCAGAATTTACCTCGCCATCCTGCAGGTCCTCTCTTTTTCATATCTGCCGTTCTCGATAACACCGTGCTAGGCCACGCTCACTTCCTTTGAGCACCTCGCAGACATTTCATGGACTTATGGAGATATGTCCTTTCCTAATCCACACTGAACGTATCGTTCAACCCCTTGGCCTAAACCAGAAAGTACCCCTCTCGCACGCACGAGGAGGCTGGGGGAAAATTCAATGACATTCTCCATAAGTACCGCGGCTTCTTGCTCTGACAAGCGCGATGCAACGGCTAAATACCGCTTTCGAGCCACGGCTCGCTCACCAGGATCTTCCGGCTCGTAATACCCATGGAGAGTTCCTTCTCGATCGGCGCTCCTGAGACGACGCACCCATTCATCCTGACTCTTCCCTGATTTTTGAATCGATTGTCCTGCGCTGCTCGTTAATTCCAACTGATTCCACACCACCCACCCAATAAACACTGCCCATGTTTCATTAAGGGCTTCCCAAGATTCACGCTCGGTCAGAAACCGCTCCTCAGTTTCACTCTTCCTCTGCACGACCGGTGTAATCAACACCGCTCCATAGTGACAGCCTTGCTGCACTCTCGCAAAAGCGAGCACTGGATCCAGCGCCACCTCGGGCGATGCCTCAGCCGCCGTCACCAGATAGTCGATATAGGCGTGGAACAGTTCATGATAGAGGGTTCCGATCTCGGCATGGGTAAGTCGCCCGAGCGGACGCAACGTGGCCCCGGCTCCATTAAATGACAGCGCACGATTGAGCACCATCCGATGCTCCCCGAGATGATATTCGGCGGCATAGCCGAGTAAATCATCGAACTCAAAGTGAACGAAGCTCGGTGGGACTGCCTTGAGGAACTTCGTCGGGAGGCCCAGCGCATAAGCCTCACCGAGTAACTGACGCCACATCCGGCCGGCTGACGGCAGACGGTCCTCCGACATCACCGCATTCGGCGCGAGGAGAAGTCCGCCCATCATGAGGAGACCCATCGCGACCACTCTGCACAATGTGCGCACCATCGCCAGCGCTCCGTGAGACGTGAAACGTCAAACGTGAAACGTTTCGGAGCAAGAGCACTCGGCAGTCCTACGTTTCACCTTTCACGTCTTACCATTTATGATTCTTCGGCACCCTGCTAGTGATCATCGCGAGAATACCAGTCTTGCCGCCCACCTTCTTCCATGAGGGCCAGCTGATCCAGCAGCGCAGGCGATACAGGGTCCAGGAAACGGGAGGGTTTCGACAACAGCATACCGCTTCCCCTATCGAACACATTGATCGGATAGGTCAGATACAGATACCGCTTGGCTCTTGTCACAGCAACATAGAACAGACGCCGCTCCTCCTCCAGCTCCTCGTCTTCACCGAACGCATAGACCGATGGAAACCTTCCGTCCACAATCCAAATGACGAACACACATTGCCACTCAAGACCCTTGGCAGAATGGATCGTGGACAACACGAGTCGTTCGTCATCGCGATCGGGTGCCTCAACGCCAGCGGCGCTCCCATCCGGCGGCTCCAGCGCCAGATCTGACAAAAATGATTCAAGCCCCTGGTACCGCTCCGCGATCGTCTGCAAATGGTCCAGATCCCGCGCGCGCTTGGGATAGTCGTCGTACTGCTCCTTGAAAATCGGCAGGTAATACTCATAAATATGGCTAACCAGATGAGCCGGACGCAAATCTTCGTCACCGGCAAGGCTTTCGAGAGTCAGGGCCAAATCCTTGAGCCCCTTCCCCGTTCGCCCCGGCATCTCAGAAAGGGTGCGATAGGGATTGTCAGATTTCACGAGCGCCGCCATGACATCCTGCGCCTTCTTTGGTCCCACACCTTCGATGAGCATGAGCACGCGATGCCAGCTGACGAGATCCAAAGGATTGGCCACCACGCGCAAGTGGGCCAGCAGATCCTTCACATGTGCAGTCTCGATGAATTTGACCCCGCCGCGCTTGATAAATGGCAGTCCGTGACGCGAGAGCTCGATCTCAAGATCGAACGAATGAAAACTCGACCGAAACAGCACCGCCATTTCGCCGAGTGGAACCCCTTCCTCCCGTAGCTCCAAAATCTTTTGCGCAATGAAGCGCGATTGGGCATTCTCCCCTGCCGCCTCCACCAAATTCGGCAACGGCCCATCAATCTTCCTCGTAAAGAGACGCTTGGTGTATTTTTCCGCCGCCTCTTCAATAATGGCATTCGCGAGATTCAGGATCGGTTGGGTGCTGCGGTAATTTTCTTCAAGCTTGTAGATGGTGGTGCCGGGAAAGAGCGACGGGAACTCCATGATGTTCTTGAACGTCGCACCACGGAACCCATAGATCGATTGCGAGTCGTCGCCGACGACCATCACGTTCTGATGGGTGGACGCGAGATGCCGGATGACATCCGCCTGCAAGCGATTGGTATCCTGATACTCATCCACCAGGATGTACCGATACAGCGATGAAATAGTCCGCCGGACCGCTTCATCCTCCATCAAGAGCCGCCGCAGCAACACCAGTAGATCGTCATAATCCACCAGCTGACGCTGCCGCTTCGACGCCTGATACCCCCGTTGCAACTGGCCCAGTGCATCCAAATGGTCTGCGAAATGATTGAACTCCTCGACGACGATTTCGTCGAGCGGGCGCAACGTATTCTCGGACTTGCTGAACATCTCCGCGATCGTGCCCTTGCGGGGAAACCGCTTATCTTTTTCATTCAAACCCAGCTGAGCCCGAACTAAAGCAATCAAGTCTTCAGCATCGCCCCGATCGAGAATCGTGAAGCCCGGCTCAAGCCCGATCGTTCGACCATAGCGCCGGAGCAACATATTGGCCGCAGAGTGGAACGTGCCGCCACGAACACGTTCACTGCGCACGCCGATCAATTCACCGGCCCGTTCAAGCATCTCCTGCGAGGATTTTCTTGTAAAGGTCAGAAGCAGAATATGGGACGGATCGATCCCCGAGTCGATTAAATAGGCGACACGGTAGACCAAGGTTCGTGTCTTGCCGCTACCGGCACCGGCGATGACCAATGCTGGCCCTTCCCCCGCGGTCACCGCCGCAAGCTGTTGGGCATTCAACGCCGCCGCATAGTCGATGGAGAACGTCCGGGGAACAGCCTCGTCAACCGGCCGTTTGAGCACGTAAGTCTTGGTATCTCGTTCCATGCACCTAAGGAGAGAGGGGTTGAAGAGAAGCCGGATAAGCGGCGGGGCTGTATAGCATACTGCCTAGCCCCTTTCAACGAGCGAAAAGGAGGATCGGTCTGATGAGAACTTTGGATCGACGATCTTCTCTACGCCGAGGGGCGAACTCGAATGCGGCCACGGGTCACGACAATCATAGCCCCGGACTTCAAGTCAGCCTCATAGTACGTTAACACCTCTTGCATGGCCACCGCCTGCTCTGCGATCGGCAATTCGAGAAAACGGATGATGCCGGAATGGGGACGGCGTTGGACCACGATCAATTCCCCAAAATCCTTGTCTTCAGTGACGACAATGCGTCCTTCCTGATGCGCCAAGGCTAACACCGTTTCGTCCGAGGCGCATGGATCTCCCTCACCCACGAGACGGACGTCGTGGCCAAGGCGAGTCAAGAGTGCGCGAAGCGAACGAGAAGAGCTGCAGACATCGAGAAGAAACTTCATGCAGATTTAGTCAGAGGCATTCGATCGTGCACATGATCACCGCTCAACGACCGATGCGCAAAGAGAAGGCAGGCCTGAATATCGTCTCGTTCCAGAAACGAATACTCCTTCAAAATGGTTTCCGGAGTATCTCCTGCGGCAAGCATGCCAAGAACATGCTCAACGGCTATTCGCAAACCTCGAATAATCGGCTTGCCCCCGAAGATCTGGGGATTCACCACAATGCGCTCCAGTAATTGCTGTTCATTCATATGCGCCCCACCGAGAATGAGCCCGATCACGAGTAACTTTACGCCGTCCGATATTAAATGACAAGTCGGTCAACGCGCGGAATGGCTTAGAACGCGACCATCGTCCAGAGCTTAACGACCAGCCAAACCACGAAGGCAACCCCCAATCAGCAAGAGTGCCGCCGTGCCCCCACGATTCCACCCGGTGACCTGCCAATACGCACATAGGTTTTGGTTCCTCGTTCCATAGAGATGAGCGAAGGAATTGTTGACCGGTCCGGTCATTCAGGGGAAGCGCTGTATAACTACTCCGCTCCGCCCTTTCAAAGAGAAGGGGATGGAGGCTGATGATCTTCTGTGCTCGCGCAACGCGCGGCCTCAGAAGGAGGGAAAGGGAGCGGCCAGGTGCCCTTCTTGCTCGCAGAACGCGCACGGTGAAACTGTGCTCGTTCGATGCGCGCAGTAAAGGGCAGCCTTGGCCACTCCCTTAACGAGAGATGAAGAGGATTAGAAGGCCCTCGCCCGGGCTACTGGCACGTCTCGGCGTGCCAGTGGGCGGGTGAGAAAGTCACGCGCAGTGGGAGACCAATCTAGCCCGCCCTCAAGCGAAATGATTGAAGAGCGGTGGTCGCTCAATGCGCGCAATGGAG
>JANYEF010000259.1 GCA_025363325.1 Nitrospira sp.
TCGTCCCGGGAACCACAGTGCTCTTGACGACGACCACATGATAACCCGGCTTCTGTTTGAGTGCGGCGCCGATCTGTTTTGTCGCGCGTTTCACAAAGGTCAAATCGATCTTGTTTCCTTGAAATGGCGTTCCCACGGCAATCATGGTCACGTCCGTCGCCTGAACGGCATCTGCCAAGTCGGTGGTCGCCTTCACCCGGTCGACAAGGTTGCGCCGGAGCATTTCTTCAAGGCCGACCTCATAAATAGGTGTAATGCCTTCGTTGATTTTCTTAACCTTGTTGGAATCGATATCGACACAGATGACCTGATGGCCTTTTTCGGCGAGACACACGCCCGTCACGAGACCGACATACCCTGTTCCAACAATAGAAACCTTCATACAGTAGCCCCCCCTCAAGATTCTCGGCGCAGCCATGCCAGCCAGGGATTAGGTTCCGAGCAACGCTCCATCGATCAAGAGTCTTCCGCCTCTCGATTCCCCGAGTACCAAATCATTGACCGCCGCAATCCTTCGTCCAGCGTCACAGTCGGGTTGTATCCAAGATGTTCTCTTGCTTTGAGAATAATCGGACATCGGCGATTGGGGTTATCAATCAGATAATCCCCGTCCTGACTCGTCTTTCTCACAACTTTCCCTCGGTACCCGACAATGTCGCGTGCAAACCCGACAAGACGTTCTGCCAACTCGGCCATTTGAACTTCTGGGGTTTCCACTCCGATGTTATAGGCCTCTCCCGGGTGTCCCTTAACAAGCACTTTGTAATAGCCGGATACCGCATCAGCCGCATAACAAAAGGTGCGCTTCGGGGTCCCGTCCGAGAGCATGACGATGTCGCGTCCCGCCAGGATGTCCTTGGCAAAATCCGGTATCACTCGCCGATCAGTAATTTTGAGCCCAGGGCCATAGTTATTGAACGGTCTGGCTGATTTGATGGGCAGTTTGTATTGCTGGGCGAAGTTGACACACAAGGTCTCGCCGTACCGTTTGGCTTCGTCGTAGCAGGCTCGAGGACCGGTACAAGAGACCAGCCCCCGATAGGTTTCCGGAGTCGGAATATTCTCCGGGCTGGGATCTCCGTAGATCTCACTGCTGGAGAAAAATAAGAACCCGCTGATAGGCCTGCCTGCTTCCTGCTCCTGTTTTGCATACTCGAGCAAGACCCGAAGTCCGTTCACATTGGCATCCATCGTGGCGATCGGATCTCGGCGGTAATAGGTCGGAGACGCGATGGACGCCGCGTGAATGATGTAGTCAAAGTGCCCCATATCCGCCGGCAATGGATTTCGAATATCGTGTCGAACGAGCGTGAGGGCGGGGTTTCCGGTGAGCCGAGTGAGCCACGCCGGCATCCCACGGGAAAAATTATCGAAGACCGCAAGACGGATCGGATCGGCGTGAGATCCGGCAGCCTTGTTCCAGTGAAGAATCGACTGCACGAAGTAATGTCCGAGAAAACCGGCTCCGCCGGTCAGAAGAATCCGTTTTCCTGCCATTTGGCGAAATTCGTCTCGGAGACATCCAGCCATGTACTCCAAATCTCCGGTCACCACTTGCTCAGCCGTCATCATCGCCGCGTTGCTCATATGATCATCCCCTCGATAAAAATCGTTTGCCTTTCGCTTGTCCTCTTAGTCCTCTTAGTCCTCTTCCTCCTCTTCCTCAGCGATAGACCTTTACTTCTGGAATCGGGATGACAAATTGGCCTCCCCATTCACGAATATAGGCCATTTGCGCCATCACTTCGTCCTTCAGATTCCATGGCAGAATCAGAAGATAATCAGGCTTCGTTTCTTTGATCTTCTCAACAGGACAAATGGGAATGTGCGTACCGGGCGTGTATTTCCCCTGCTTGTACGGATTGCGGTCCACTGTGTAATCCAAAAAATCCGTCCGTATGCCGCAGTAGTTTAAGAGGGTATTACCCTTCCCCGGCGCACCATAGCCGGCGATAGATTTTCCGTCCGCCTTCGTCCGAATCAAAAACTCTAACAGTTTGCGCTTCGTATTCTTGACCTGCTCGCCGAACGACAGATAGTGCTGGACATCCCCAAACCCCGCCCGCTCTTCCCGCGTCCGCAACTCGGCGACTCGGGGCGTCACAGGCTTTGACGAATCCTCAAGATGGCGTGCATAGATCCGGAGCGACCCTCCGTGAGTCGGAAGTTCGTCGACATCGAACAGCGTCAGGCCGTGCGCGTTGAAGGTCCGCTCGACTGCGGAGAACGACAGGTATGAGAAGTGTTCATGGTAAATGGTGTCGAATTGATTGTGCTCCATCAATTGCATGAGATGCGGGAATTCCATCGTGACCACGCCGGTCGGCTTCAGCAGGATTTTCATCCCGCCGACAAAATC
>JANYEF010000345.1 GCA_025363325.1 Nitrospira sp.
GGAACGGCTAAGACGGCGCATGAATATGTTAAAGAGTCTATCCTCAACCCAGCTACATTTGTTGCGGAAAAGTATTTTGGACTTCCCCCAATGCCACCCGACTACGGTACAAGGCTCACGGCAACAGCCGTCGACAAGATTGTGGACTATCTCATGAAACTCGAAGAAGGCAAATCCCCGCCACCGATCTAGTAACCTTGCTCCCTCCCTCTGCCGTGCATTCCCTCCATCCTCTATGGTAAGTTTTCGCTCATGCGCAACGTCGTCATCATCGGCTCCGGCCCAGCCGGACTCACTGCCGCAGTCTATGCAGCGCGGGCGAATCTCTCGCCCCTGCTCATCGAAGGCTGGCAATCCGGCGGGCAATTGACCACGACGACGGAAGTCGAGAACTATCCCGGCTTTGCCAAGGGCATCATGGGTCCGGAGTTGATGAAAGAAATGCGGGCCCAGGCAGAACGGTTCGGCACGGAGTTCTTAACCGGTGACATGAGCGCGGTGGATCTCAAGACCAGCCCATTCACGATCACGATCGACGGCGAACAGACTGTGCAAACCAAGACCCTCATCATTGCCACCGGCGCGACGGCCATTCAGATCGGGGTGAAGAACGAGGCACGCCTCACGGGGCACGGCGTCTCAACCTGCGCGACCTGCGATGGGTTTTTCTTCAAGGGAAAGGAACTGATTGTCGTCGGCGGCGGCGACAGTGCGATGGAGGAAGCCACGTTCCTCACCAAGTTTGCCAGCAAGGTCTCGATCGTCCACCGGCGCGACAAGCTGCGGGCTTCCAAAATCATGCAAGACCGCGCGGTGAAGAACGAAAAGATCGCGTTTGTGTGGAACTCCGTCGTTGAAGATATTCTTGGCAATGAGGTGGTCACCGGCGTCCGCCTCAAGAATCTCGTCACAGGCAAGACGACAGAACTGCCTTGTGCCGGCGTCTTCGTCGCGATTGGACACCGTCCCAACACCAATCTCTTTAGCGGCCAAGTAGACATGGATGCCAAGGGATACATCCGCACAACAGAGGGAACCGCCACGAACGTGCCAGGCGTCTTTGCCGCCGGCGACGTCCAAGACTCGACATACCGCCAAGCCGTAACCGCCGCAGGCTCCGGCTGCATGGCCGCCATCGACGCCGAGCGTTTCTTGGAAACAGTGAAGGGTGATGCGTGATCAGTGATGGGTAAAAATTGACCCGAGTCCGACAGCTTATTTCTCACACTTCACCCATTACCACTCACCCATCACTAAACATGCGCTGCGCCATCGTCCATTACCACGAAATCGCCCTCAAGGGCCGCAACCGGGAATACTTCGAGGAGCGGCTCGTCCGCAATATCCAATGGATGCTGAGAGACCTCGGCGTCAGACGCGTCGAGAATCTACGCAGCCGGATTCGCGTGGTCCTGCCTGACACGGTTTCGGACCGGGCCATCATAGAACGGCTCACACGAGTCTTCGGGATCGCCAACTTTTCGCTCGCCCATGGGTTGCCGCTCGATCTGGCCCGTCCAGACCTGGGCACACTCAGCAAGGCGATCATCGAGGCGCTCCAATCGGAATCCTTTTCCACCTTTCGCGTATCGGCGAAACGAGCCGACAAACGCCTGACGCTGACCTCCATGGAGGTCGCGCGGGACGTCGGCGCTGCCGTCTGTGAAGGAACCGGTAAAAAAGTCAGCCTGAAAGATCCCGACCTCACGGTCTATCTCGAACTGCTCTCCAAAGAGGTCTACTACGCGACCAAAAAGATTCAGGGGCCTGGCGGAATGCCGGTGGGTGTCAGCGGAAAAGTCGCCTGCCTGATCTCCGGAGGAATCGATTCGCCCGTCGCAGCCTATCGCATGATGAAGCGCGGATGCCGAGCCCTCTTCATCCATTTCTCAGGCCGCCCGCTCGTCAGCCGTGCCTCGGAAGAGAAAGTACGCGAACTCGTGCAGCTCCTCACGGCCCATCAATACCGCTCGAAGCTCTACGTCATCCCGTTCGGGGAAATTCAACAGGACATTGTGGCGAACGCGCCAGCCCCCTATCGCGTGGTGCTCTACCGACGCGTCATGATCCGCATCGCGCAGGAGCTAGCCAAACGTGAGCACTGTTGGGGACTGGTCACGGGCGATAGCTTGGGGCAGGTGGCCTCGCAAACACCCGAGAACCTGACGGTCATCGAAGACGCGGCAGAGTTGCCGCTCCTGCGCCCGCTCATCGGCATGGATAAGTTGGAA
>JANYEF010000348.1 GCA_025363325.1 Nitrospira sp.
CGAAAAAATAACGTGTAGTTATCTCAAAAAACGGAAACTTCCGTCATAAAAGAGGGTTTTTCAGCAGACTGCTAGGCGGCTTTCACACCATCCAGCACTTCGCGCACTTTTTGCGCCATGACTTGGGGGGAGAAGGGCTTCGGCAAGAACCCGGTCTCGCGGCTCACACCGCCTCGGTCAAACACCGGATGGTCCGGATACCCCGACATGTAGAGCACTTTGATTCCTGGCCGAACGGTCAGCAGCTTCTCCGCGACTTCGGGCCCACTCATCTGTGGCATGACGACATCCGTCAACAACAGATGGATGGGTCCCACATATTTTGCGCTGGTGAGGAGGGCTTCGATGCCATGGCGCGCTTCCAGTACCGTATAACCATGAAGCCGTAACGTCTCGTGTACGAGGCCCCGGACCGCCGGCTCGTCTTCGACCAAGAGGATCGTTTCGCGGCCACGCGCTGGATCGATCGCTTCGACCGCCCCCGCCGTCTCCTGTACCCCTTGTTCGATCCGTGGGAAATAGATCCGGAAGGTCGTGCCACGATCAGGGGCACTCGCCACGGTGATGCTTCCCCCGCTCTGCTTGACGATGCCATAGACGGTTGAGAGCCCCAATCCCGTCCCTTTTCCTTTTTCCTTCGTCGTGAAGAACGGTTCGAACAGATGCGATTGGGTCTCAGCATCCATCCCATGGCCGGTATCACGAACCGCCAGCAACACATACGATCCCGGTGCCACCCCCACGGCATCCAGGCCCGCCCCTTTCCCAATCGTCACATTCTTGGTTTCGATCGTCAGGCGTCCTCCCGTGGGCATCGCATCGCGCGCATTGACCACCAGATTCATGATGACCTGCTCGACCTGTCCTGGATCCGCCTTGATGGCGCCGGACGACGCATCGAGTTCGGCGCAGAGCTCGACGATATCTTCACCGATGAGACGCCGCAACATGCCGTCCATATTGGCCACGAGTGCATTGAGATCGAGGACTTTCGCCGTGATGAACTGACGACGACTGAACGCCAGCAATTGACGGGTCAGCCCGGAGGCCCGGTCCGCCGCTTTCTTGATCTCTTCCATATCTTTCCGCATGCCATCGGTGGGCCCCAGACGACCAAGAAGCAACTCGCTGTACCCTCGAATCACCGTGAGGAGATTATTGAAGTCGTGGGCCACACCGCCGGCCAATCGCCCCACTGCCTCCATCTTCTGCGCCTGTCGCAATTGCGCCTCGGTATCCTGTAACACCCTTTCCGTTCTAGCCCGCTCGCCAAATTGGCCGATCTTGAGACCGATGTCTTCCACCATCCTCAATAACTCGTCATCAGGCTGCCTCACCGAATGGCTGAAGAATTCGATGACGCCCTCGATCTCACTTCCTATGAGAATAGGAAATCCAAATGCCCCGTGGAACCCAACTTGTCGAGCCTGCGCTCCACGAGGAAAATTGTCATCCAGCGCGACGTCCGTCACCCAGACCGACTTACCGCTAGCCCAAATACGCCCCGGCAAACCTTCCTCTCGGTGAAACACCTGCTGCCAGATTGCCATGGTAAACGGATCGGCCTGCGCGGATGGCGCCGTCCACTGATCAAGACAGCGCAGCACCCCAGCCGCCTTCTCTACCCGCCAGAACACGCCCAGATCCCATTCCAGGCTCTCCCCTACTGCTTGGATGATTTTGGGAATAGCCTCTTCCATGGTTGTCGCCTCGGAAAGGACTCGGGTCACCGCATACTGGGAGACTAGACGCCGTTCAGCCAGGCGGCGGTCGGTGATGTCCCGAATAAAGGCGCTGAAGATGTACGCATCCCCAATTTTTGCCGGTGATACTGCAAGCTCAACGGGAAGTTCCCTTCCGTCCCTGTGTTGAGCGATAATTTCAATCCGGCGGTTCAAAATCGCTCCAGCCCCTGTCCGAAGAAACTCACGGATGCCATGTTCGTGCGCCTGACGATCCCGCTCAGGAATAATGGTCTCGGAGAGGGCCCGTCCCAACGCGTCCTCGCGGGACCATCCGAAAATCGCCGTGGCTTGCGGATTCCAATCGGTCACAATCCCGGTCGAATCGATGGTGATCACCCCGTCAAACGCAGTATCGACGATGGCCCGATTTCGTTCCTGACTCTGCAGCAATGCGGCTTCAGCGGCTTTCGCCCACGCACTTTCCTGTTGTGCCTGCCGATGTTCCGCGCGCAATCGTGCCGTGGCCCAGAACAACAACACCAGCATGGGAATCCAGACCACTCCGCCTGCGACCCCGACTTTCCACAAGAAAGTATGAATAGGCGCCAGGATATCCTGCCGCTCCATCCGCACCAGGATCGACCAGCCCAGCCCAGCAAGTGCTTCCACTCCTTTGGTCTGCGCGTAGCCAGTCACCACCTGGACGTGCCGGCGCAGATGCTCTTCCTCGATAAACCCCGGTACACCGGCCTCGCTCAGCAACACCGAAGGAAGCCCGAGTTCTTTGAGATTGATGGCCCCCTCGTGGGACGGATCCGAATCGGCAAACACCCTGCCCTGCCGCGTTAACATTTGATACTCGACTCGCCCGCCCGCGCCTTGCTGAGCTTCAAGTGAACGAATGGTCCTGGTTATGACTTTCTCTAAAGATGGGATCCCTACCCGTGAAGTGACGACGCCCAGAAACATGCCCTGCGAGTCGAGAATCGGGGCCGTAAACGCAATCGTATCGCCGCCACTCTCCCCTTCTTGCACCGCAACGTCGGCAATGTCGATTCGCCGCGTCGCACGCGCAGCGGTAAACGATGCGGTACGGCTATAGTCGCGTCCTACCAGCGAGGGCTCCGTCGCCACCACAACCGTACCCTGACTGTCCGTAACCGCCAACCACAGATAGATCGGGGCATACTCCGTCTTCATCCACTTCAGATACTCGGAGAAATATCCCGGATCAGAGGGTCGCGACGAAAAAGATCGAGCCATCATGAGGGCGTCGCCTTGGCGTTCAAACAACGTCCGGTCGAGCTTCTCGGCCACTTCCTCCGCGGTCAGCCTGAGTTCTCCTCCCGTCGCTTCCACGAAGCGAGATTCGACGAACCGAATCAGGACAAAACCGGCTAAGACCACGAATACGGTCATGGCGATAAGGAGATGGGCCAACCACCGATAGCGGCGAAGATCAAGGAATGATAAGGCCATTGAGGTCTTCATGATTCACGCGCCAGGGAGGCCACGAAGTTGGGAATCAGCATGGTGGGGTGATAGGCCTGTTTCGATGCGCGCAATCCAGGAAGACCTGCATCATCCATTGTATTGATGTATTCGGCCCCTTCCGCCACGACCGTCCGGCAGGTCTCCCGAAATAGATACTGCGCCAGACCTGGAAGAGTCCGGTCGGTCACCTCTAAGAGGACACAGAATGTCGCGCTCGTCAACCAATAGCCAAATGTATAGGCGCACAGCCGACCGTGAATCCTGACAACTTTTCCCGTGAGTCGAAAGGCCGACGCCTGCGACCAGACGACTTCATGAGCCGGCGTCGCATCGGCCAACAGCATCGCACCAAACGATTCGAGCCCTTCCGACTGCTTCTGTCGCGACCAGTCCCCCAAGAGTGCACGGCAGTCCTGACGGTCGCCAACCCGATAGAGGCCCACCTCAAAAGACTGCTCTCGTTCGAATCGATTGCACAGTGCGCGTTGAGATTTATACCGGTCGCCCACCAAGGCTGCGAGGTCCGTCGCGCGATACAGATAATCCGGTTCCTTGGGCGTCAGGCGATATCCCAACCGTTCCAACTCTGGTACCAACTGGGAGGGCACGTTTTCAACTCGGCTGACTGGCGAGTCACCGTTCCAGCGCTGCAGCAGACCCATTGCGACTGATAGGGGCTCGTCGATCAAGCCGGCCCCGATCGGAGGCAGGGGCATGAACCAGCCGTCCGGCGATTGCGCGAAGAGGTAAAAGGTTCCCTGAAGCTCCATCCACCAATAGGCTAGTAATCCATTCCACATGTAGTGATAGACTGGCGAATAGGCCGCGAGCGACTGAGCGCGGCACCACCCCGAGCGATCCAATGCCGCCGTCATGCGAGGAATATCGTCCACCGTAAGCCGATGCAGCGGGACAGGCCCCCACTGACTAGCCATAGCTTCGGTCAGGCGCGGAAGCCGGGTGAGCATGACCACGTCCTCTTGAAACCGCCCGATGAGCCGGGGATGCGCGACGACTTGGTCACGGATATCTTGTTGATCGAGCAAGGCCATCACCCGGTCGGCATGACGCTGGATCTCCCCCGGAATCTCCTCGCGCATGAACGGGCATTTCGTATCCCACCCTAACAATACCTGGTCGTGCGCCTCATCCCACATCAGCGCTAATGGATAGAGCTGACAATCGAGCGGACGCTGCTCGTAGATGCGGCAGGTTGAGGTGGCTACGTCGAATGCCGGGCAGAAATACCCGTCTCCATGGTGGTCGGGAGCGAGGATCACCTGTGACCCTCGCCGATTGGGGAAGGCCGCTCCCTCAACGCCCCCAGTCAGGGCCCGGGTGATTTCGTTTTCGGTAAAATACGGACGGAGGGCGCTATCGGGGTCCGGGAACCGACAACAGACATCGCACTGGAGACAAGTACGGCTCGGCACGAGTTGTGGAAGGGTGATCGGTGGTGTCACGAAAGCACCCGCCAGCTCATTGGTATATGCGGACATGGAAGGATTCCAATTGACATGCGACTCATACTATCACCATTCTGCGGGAGCGCCCAAGGGGATGCCACTTTTTACCGATCCCCTCTCAGCAAACATCACAATATAAAACCGCCCATGTATTCGTTCTATCGGAACTCGTGGCTGCCGCCGATGTGGTGGTCTAGCAGGATCCTGAAAGAGTCCGCCAGCCTATCTGGTTCATCTAGTCTCTCTGGTTTGTTTTGTTGCTTGACCCAGAGAAACCAAACAAACTAAATAAACCAAATAAACGAGACAGACCAGATAACCAGACAGACCAGGCTCGTCCCGGACGTGTGGACCAGTGGAGTTCTGACGTGCCAACGGAGTTTTTCCGCAGCCTACTGCGCCACGAAGAAGGCGGAGAAAAACTGCGCACGCATGACGAGCCCTGCCGCCCCTTCGTGATCGATCCCCCCAACCCCTTGTACGGTCCTAAATCCCGTGTTACAGTTCTGTGACCTCGCATGAGGGGCTCTCATTGACATGGATACTGCCTCTGTCTGACTTGGCTACCTCCGACCTCCTTCACCGCTGCGCAATCATCCGTGACCAGCTGAGCCACGCTGGGCTCTTTCCATCTCTGCCCGGGCAGGCTTCGGCTCCCGGAGTCGTCACCACCACGACGACCTGGCGAATAGCCACCACACCGTTCCCTCTCACGAAAGACCAGTTAGAGTTCTTTCACCAGCTCGGACCGCAGCTCTTATCCTTTTATCGAGCCCTGAACCGCCTCTATACCGACAGTGTACGCGGCCTCCAACCAGCCTGGGTCGCGGGATACCTTGACCAAGGAAAACCGGAAAGTCTGCTCACGTACAGCCGGATGAAACGATTTCGTGACCAGCTTCCTGCGGTCATCCGACCGGACATCATCCCCACCCATGACGGTATGATGATCACCGAGCTCGACTCAGTCCCCGGAGGAATCGGTATGACCGCCTGCCTCTCGGCGCTCTATGCCGAGATGGAAGCTGGTGGTCTCTCACTCGTTGGAGGCCCCGAGGGGATGGTTCGGGGATTTGCCGCCATGTTGAGAAGCCAGCTCGCCCAGCATACCGGATGCGTCGCGATTCTGATATCGGAAGAGGCCAAAGACTATCGGCCCGAAATGACGTGGCTCGCGGCCCGGCTTCGAGCCATCGGTCTCGACGCCTACTGCGTGGAGCCTCGTCACATCCGATTCACCGAAGAAGGCCTCCGGATCACCAACGAGGGAATGGACGAGCCCATCGCCTTGATTTATCGCTTCTATGAGTTATTCGATCTCCTGAACATTCCCAAATCCGAACTCGTCCAATATGCCATCAAGAAGGGCCGGGTCGCCGTCACGCCCCCGTACAAGCCGGCACTCGAAGAAAAGCTCGCTTTTGCCCTCCTCCACCACCCTGCCTTGCAACCATTTTGGGAGCAGGCATTGGGCCGGGAAGTCTTCCTGCACCTGACCACCATCATGCCGCGTACCTGGATCCTCGATCCTGCGCCGATCCCTCCGTTCGCCACGGTTCCTGGTTTGGCAATCGGCGGACGGACCGTGATGAACTGGCACGATCTGGCCACAGCAACCCAGAAAGAACGGCACTTCGTAATCAAGCCATCTGGGTTTTCCGAACTCGCCTGGGGCAGCCGAGGCGTATCGGTTGGACACGATATGCCGCAGGGAGAATGGGCCGAGGCCATCGACAAGGCCCTGGCCGCCTTTCCCCGAACCCCCTATATCCTGCAGGAGTTTCACAAGGGCCGCCTGTATGAACTCGACTACTTCGATCCGGTGACCGGTGACATGAGCCGAATGTCCGGTCGCGCCAGGCTCTCGCCCTATTATTTCGTGAGTGGCGAAAAGGCCGAACTGGCTGGTATCCTGGCAACCATCTGCCCGGCGGATAAAAAAGTGATCCACGGGATGAAAGACGCCGTCATGGTACCGTGCGGTACAACGATGAATGCGGAACGCTGAACGATGAACGGCCGAGGCTCTTCCACTCAGTATTCATCGTTCATGGTTCATCGTTAAGGATATGGCAATCACCCTCTATCACGTTGCCTGGTGTCCCGACTGTGAGGTGGTGCGCCGGAAACTGGCGGACCTCCACATCGAATACGAGCACGTCGTCGTGCCCGACGTTCGCCCGATGCGCACAGTGGTCAAAGAAGTCTCAGGTCAGTACTATGTCCCGGTCCTTAAGGATGGAGATCAGGTGTTGACGGAAACCGACGACATCCTCGATCATTTGGACAAGACGTACGGTCAGGAACGGATCGCCGGCAGCTAACCGCGCCGATAGGCAGGCTGATCCACTCGACAGCAAAGGAGAC
>JANYEF010000359.1 GCA_025363325.1 Nitrospira sp.
TGAACGGATCCTCGGGCTTACGGCGGATCGACTCCGAGACCGACCGGCCAATGAGGTGTTTAAAGAGTTTGGGCTGGAGCTGTTTCAGACGGTCTACGATCGGATGCTGGCCGATCAGCGCGATACGCTGGCGCTCGAGGGACCGATGGAGGTCGAGGGGCGATTGTTGACCATTGGGCTTCACGGCTCGCGTATGAAGGATGAGGCGAATAAGGATCTCGGTATCGTGCTAGTGTTCGAAGATCTCACGGAGTTGATCAAAGCGCAAAAGGTGGCGGCCTGGCAGGAAGTGGCGCGGCGGGTGGCCCATGAAATTAAAAACCCGTTGACGCCCATCCAATTGTCCGCGCAGCGATTACGGAAGAAATATTATGAGAAGTCGCCGGACTTCGATGCGATTTTCGATGAGACCACGAACGTGATCGTCAACGAAGTGAAGAGTCTCAAGCATATGGTCGACGAATTTTCGAAGTTTGCCCGGCTGCCGACTCCGCAGATGGCGCATCAGTCGCTCCACGATGTGATCAATGAAGTCACGACACTTTATCGAGGAGCGCATAAGGATATTGAGTTGGTTGTGGAGCTGGACGAAGACCTCCCGTCGCTGAATTTCGACCGTGAGCAGCTCAAGCGGGTCATGGTCAATTTGCTCGACAACGCCATTCAGGCGATGCAACAAAAAGGGCGGGTGTGGCTCTCGACCAAGTACGATACGAAGCGCCGGCGGGCCGTGGTGAGCGTGGCGGATGAAGGCGTGGGTATTGCGCCGGAAGACCAGGAGAAGCTCTTTGTGCCATACTTTACCCGGAAGAAGACGGGGACAGGGCTGGGATTGGCCATTGTTCGGCGCATCATTACCGATCACGATGGACAGATCCAAGCCAGTCAGAACCAGCCGAAAGGGGCCGTGTTCACGTTCGAGTTACCGGTGTAATTGAAGAAGTGACCAGTGATGGGTGACGGGTGATGAGCGGCAAGATTCTCACCGCCTCACCGATTACGCCTCACCGATCACGCATCACGGGGGATTCATGTCTGCATCGATCTTAGTGGTAGATGACGAAGAGGCAATTCTCACATCCTTGAGCAGCATTCTGCGGGATGAAGGTTATGAGGTGGCGTCGGCCAAGAACGGCGTGGAGGCGTTGCGCGCCTTCACCATGGACCCACCTGACCTCATGATTCTCGATATCTGGATGCCTGAAATGGACGGCATGGAAGCCTTACGCCGGGTCCGGGAATTGGTGCCGACGGCACAAGTGATGATGATGTCCGGTCATGGTTCGATTGAAACAGCGGTCAAGGCGATTAAGCTGGGGGCATATGATTATATTGAAAAGCCCTTGTCGCTCGAGAACGTCACGTTGCGAGTCAAACATGCCTTAGATCAGTATCGGCTGGAACAAGAGAATCGGGCGCTTCGGACCACGGTCCAGCGGAAGTTCGAGTTGGTGGGGCAGTCGCCTGCGATGCGACAGTTGCGGCAGCTAATCGCAACGGCCGGCCCCACCAATAGCCGCGTGTTGATCGGAGGGGAAAACGGGACGGGGAAGGAACTGGTTGCACGCGCGATCCATCTAGAGAGTGCCAGGGCCGGTCGACCGTTTGTGGCGGTCAACTGTGCGGCCATCCCGGAGACCTTGATCGAGAGCGAGCTGTTCGGACACGAGAAGGGCTCCTTCACCGGTGCGACCTCGATGAAACGCGGGCAGTTCGAGCAGGCTGACGGGGGCACGCTGTTTCTCGACGAAATCGCCGACATGAGCCTGAGTACCCAGGCGAAAGTGCTCCGGGCACTCCAAGAACAACAATTCACTCGTGTGGGTGGGACCAAGTTACTGAAAGTCGATGTCCGGGTCTTAGCCGCGTCCAATAAGGATTTGCTCAAGGAGATCGAGAAAGGTACGTTTCGCGACGACCTCTTCTACCGGCTCAACGTGGTGCCGATCATCGTGCCGCCGCTCAGGGAGCGCCGGGAAGACATCCCGCTGCTCATTCGCCACTTCATGAAGGTCCATGCGGAAGAGCAGGGTCTGCGGAGCAAAGAGATCGCACCGGATGCGATGGTGGTGTTTCAACAATATGACTGGCCGGGAAATATTCGTGAACTGCGAAACCTGATCGAGCGATTGATGATCATGGTGCCAGGACCCGTCATCGAGGCGGGGCAAGCGGGCCTCTCGTTGCAAGCGCGCCCGGCTGGGCCGGCGTCCCAGGCCGTACCCCCCACGGTCAATCCACTCTTCACGCAGTCGTATGACTCGCTCAGGGACGCCCGCAATGCGTTTGAACGGGACTATATCGCGCGAAAGTTGCGTGAGCATCATTGGAACATTTCTCGCACGGCTGAAGATTTAAAAATCGAACGGAGCCATCTCCACCGGAAGATCAAGCTTTTAGAAGTGGAG
>JANYEF010000364.1 GCA_025363325.1 Nitrospira sp.
ATCTACGGAGGGATGCGAACCGCATTCTTCGATTCCATGCACATGGCGTGGCAAGCAGCCAAGACCGAGAAGGCGATTATCTCGCAGGCGGGCACGATGGAGCAGCCGACCAAGTTTATCTCTGCACTCACGTTCTCGAAAGATCCCAGCACGATGCCAGGACAGTTCATTGACATCCTCGGTAATATCACACGGGCCAGCTTTAGAGGCCTCACAGCGGGAGATGAGTTCTTCAAACAACTCTCCTACCGCGCCAAGGTATCTGCCACGGCCTCCCGCGAGGCAGTTGATATGGTGAAGGCCGGTACGCTCCAACGGAGTGAGGTGGCCAACCATGTCGCCAAGGCACTCCAGACCTCTATTAACGAGGCTGGGGCCGCTACCATGCCAGAGAATCTGAAGTACGCGGAGAAGTCCGCCTTCGTCGGTGATCTCGGTGGCCCTGCCGCTGAGAAAGGTAAGTGGCTTTCCACAGGGACGACCTGGGGAGACTACACCTCGATAGGGGAATCCATGGCGCGAGTGGCTAGCGGGAACCCCATCATTCGTGGGACCATCCTCCCCTTCATCAAGACGCCCACCAACGTCACACGTACGACCTTCGAGTATACGCCCTTGATTGGGCAACTACGCAAGCAGTTCTACACGGATATCAATCTAGGCGGGGAGAAGCAAGCCGTCGCTATGGGTAAACTCACCATTGGTGCGGGCATGTACGCCGGGGCTGGGATGCTCGCACTAGAAGGTCGTATCACTGGGGCTCCTCCAGCTCCAGGGATCAGTATGCCGACTGGGTGGAAACCCTACGCAGTAAAGTTCCAGGGCATGGGAGAGAGTGGCGGGGATCTGTATATCTCCTATCAAAGGTTACAGCCCTTTGGTGATATCCTCGGACTGACCGCCGACTTCGTCAAATCTACTGGGATGCTTGACCCGGACACACGCGATGGTCTCGCGCAGTCGATGACCCTTGCGCTCTCCAAGGTGATGCACGGAGATATGGAACCGATCACCAAGACGGCTACGTCCGTAGGAGCTGGCTACGGGAAATCCCTGATCAGTAAGACCTACTTCCGCAACATGACGGAGTTCTTCTCCACATTCAGTGGATACAACAATGAGGCCAGTCTCGTCCGATGGTTCCAAAACTACGCGGCCTCACATGTTCCAGGCGCACTCTCACAGTTCAATTCTGATGACACCGTGCGCGAAGTGCGTTCAACGATGGATGCCATCATGTCGAGGATTCCTGGACTCTCCCAGACCCTCCCGCCTAAACGGGATTACTTCGGGGAGATCCACGATACGAAAGTCGGATACCCCTGGTCCATCATTCAGCCCCTCGCCGTCAGCGAAACCAAAGCCGACCCTGTGATGAACGAGTTGAACAGACTCAGTGAATCAAATGGGAAGGTGTCGTTCAGTGACATGTCGAGTCAAGTGACTGTGGCAGCAAAACTCGTGGACCTCAAAACCATCAAGAACGACGCGGGTGTGACCGCCTACGACCGAATGAATGAACTGATGCAGACGGTGAAACCGATTGGGCAATCCAAGACGTTCCACGAGAAACTCTCAGAAGTCATGCACGGCCCCCGCTACAAGCTCGGGCAAGAGGGTAGCGGCCATCTGGATGGAAGCCCTTCCCTGGTCGGCCTTCGCACACAGCTTGTCAAGGCTGAAGAGTACGCCTATCGGCAGGCGGCACTCGAGAAGGTGAAGAACGAGTTCTCCTCGCAGCTCGGCATCGAGTCGGCACGGAAGGACGCGATCTCCACCAAGATCGCCCGTAAGAAAACCTCCGCTGGCTTATACGATAAGCTCGTGGATCTCGCTAAGTAACGCAGTGGGGTGTGGACCTGTCTTCGGATAGGTCCACTCCCTTTTATCAAAGGAAACCCCATGGCCTACTCCCTTGTTGATCTCGCCGGTACAGCCGGTCAAACCAATTTTGTCTTCAGCTTTCCGTACATCGCACAGTCGCATATCCATGTGATCATTGCGGGTATCGAAACCACCGCCTTCACGTTCCTTACCTCCACCACGGTGCAGTTAACCGTGGCCCTCGTGGTGAACGCCACTGTACGTATTCAACGTCGCACGCCCATCAACGTGCCGCTGGTCACGTTCGTCAACGGCTCGACCCTCGGGGATAGCGACCTAAACACGGAAACGCTCCAACTGCTCTATGTGCAGCAAGAGAACACCGATAACGCCGCGAACCTCGCACTCAACGCCACGAGTCAATGGGACGCACAGGGCTTCAGAATCATCAATGTCGGCGCACCCACAGCGGTTGCAGACGCCGTGCGCAAACAGGATCTTGACGCCGCGATTGCGGGTGGACCAGGTTCACATAGTATTGGTTCGCATTCCGATGCTGTGTCAACCTCCCTCGCCAAGGGTGACATCGCCATTGTCAAAGACCAAGGCGCAGGCGTACTGAAGTACGACAAACTGGCCGGGGGTACCCTCGGACAGATCCTCGAATCTGATCCCAGCTTGACATCAGGCCTCGTCTGGAAGCCGGGACTTCGCGCCATCATCACGGCCACCGGAGATCTCCTTCAAGGGACATCCAGCGGCGTGGGAGAACGCCTTGCCGTCGGTGCGCGGGGAGCCCTCCTCGCCGTGGCCTCTACGTTAAAGGCTAGCTGGAAAGCCCTCGGGACAAAAGGGACGCTCCTCTGCTCCGATGGCACAGACCCACAGTACCTCGCTGTAGGAGCCGATGGGTCTGGCCTCGTCGCCTTTGCTGCCGCAACGAACGGATTGATCTACCAGCCAGGATCGCTCTTGAACTCCGTCCTCATCGGCGGGCAGTTCACAGCGACCGTTGCTGCGAACGCCCTCACCATCGCCGTCAAAACGATTGCGGGGATCGACGCCACCGCCACCACACCCATCTGGGTCATGTTCCGCGATCCGACCTCGACCAGTTCCATCCCGGTGCTCCGTAAAATCACGGGGGCCCTATCCCTCGTGGTGCCCACGGTGGCTACGCTTGGCACACGGAACGGACAAGGATTCCGTATCTATATCGGCGTCCTCGATAACTCGGGGACAGTGGAGCTGCTCGTGTACCATCCGCTCCTGGATAACGCCGTCGATACACAAAGCCTCAACGGACTCTCCGAATCTGGGAGCGTCACGACGACTGCAGTCAGCGCAGGTTCGACCAGCGCGGCAGTCGCCTACTCGACCTTGGTTCGCACCAATGTGGTCTGGCGCATGCTCGGCTATATCGAAATCGCCGAAGCCACAGCGGGTACCTGGGCGACTGCGCCCTCGTTGGTGGTACAAATGCTCCCCGGAGTCAAACGCACCGGCGATGTGATCCAAGTCGCCTACACCCATAAGGGCTCCGTGCTCACCA
>JANYEF010000367.1 GCA_025363325.1 Nitrospira sp.
CTTGCACGGCCTGCCCCAACTCGCCGATTTCATCGAGAAACAACGTGCCCCCGTTCGCGGACTCAAAAAGGCCAACTTTGTTTCCCACCGCACCGGTAAAGGCTCCCTTCTCATACCCGAACATTTCCGACTCCAGCAGGGTATCCGGCAACGCCCCACAATTCACCGGAATAAATGGTTTGTCCCGACGAGGCCCATTCGCATGGATCGCCCGCGCAATCAGCTCCTTGCCGGTCCCGCTTTCCCCTTGCAGGAGCACCGTGCTCTTGCTCTCGGTCACCCGAGCCACCAGCTTATATACTTCCAGCATAGCGGGACTGCTCCCCACCAGCGGAGTCCATTCATCTTTGCTCTTCAACTCTTCACGAAACCGGGCATTCTCTCGGACGAGTCTGCAGTGATCGAGACTCCGCTTGACCACCAGCTTGATATCCTCTTTCTTAAACGGCTTGGCGAGATAGTCGTAGGCCCCTTGCTTAATCGCTTCGATCGCACCTTCAAGAGATCCGAACGAGGTCAGCACCACGACCGCCGTGTCAGGACTCATGCGTTTAAATTCACGCAAGACCGTAAGCCCATCGACCGCACCCATACGAATATCTGTCAGCACCAGATCCACGCGCCCTTGGCGTCCACGAGTGATGACCTCTTCTCCACTGGCGAAGGCTTCAACGGCATAGCCTTCCTTCTTTAAGGCCTCAGCCAAGAGCTCGCGTGCTACTACATCGTCGTCGACTACGAAAATAATCGCTGGTTGCATCAGTCCCCCTCTGTCACGCGCATCGTCTCGGTCTTCAATCCAGGCAAGGTCACGGTGACGGTTGTGCCGCTCCCAGTCTCACTCTCGAGCGAAAGACTGCCTCCATGGGCCATGACCGTTTCGCGGCTCAAGAATAGCCCTAATCCGGTGCCCTTGCCAACCGCCTTGGTCGTAAAAAATGCTTGAAAGGCCTTCTGCACATCGGCTTCCGGCATGCCGCATCCCGTATCACGCACCGCGACTGTGATCACCAGAGGCGACATCGCGTCGGCCACCTGGCGTCCGCGGTCGAGTTCCTCGGACGAGGCCGCACGGGCTCCTACTACTACGCTCACCGCTCCATGCGGCGGGGTGGCGGCTAAGGCATTGGCGAATACGTTCACCAATACTTGATGCATCTTTCCCGCATCGGCCCAGACGAGCGGAAGTTCCCCGGGAATCTCGACCGTCATGGTAATCTCTTTCGCATGGAAGGCCGGTTCCATGAGCACGACCGCCGGGCGAATCACCTGCTCCACGGGCAACCACATCGGTTCAGGCTGGCGCTGTCTGGTTGAGGACAGTAAGTCCTGAATGATTCGAACCACCCGTGTGAGCTGCTCATCGATGACTGTCACCCGCTTTTTCATCTCAGGCGTGGCACCCGGCTCTTCAGCCAGCGCTTGCACATGCCAGGCAATCGAGTGTAGCGGCGTTCCGACCTCATGCGCCACGGAAGCCACCAACTGCCCCACTGCGGCTAAACGTTCCGACCGATTCAGCTGATCTTTCGCATCGACCAACTGCGTATTGGCCTTCAGGAGGTTTTCCGTCTCCCGGGCGAGAGCTGCACGCGCCGCCTCCTCTCGCGCCTTGCGCTCTTCCCAAGTCGTGCCGATATAGGCCACCACCAGGAGCACTCCTGCGACCACGCTGCGATTAATCACCGCCGCTTGAAACCGCCCCGGCTTGGTCGGTTGCATCAACCCTATATAGGTCGCCACGATACAGGCCACCACCGTCACAAGCATCAGGCCGCGACTTCGCATCGTCGCAACCAACAGAATCGGCAACACAAAACCGTACGCGCCGACAATGTTCGCCGGGGCGGCCATTTCGAGAGCGACGATCGCCAGAAACACCGCCCCTGCGATCGCCAACACAATGCGATTTTGTTTCAACATGGGATTAGGAGATACGTACACCGCTGATGAACCATTGTGAGATCTCTAGCAGGCAGCGGAAAAACCATTTCGGTACAGCAGAACATTGAGGGCCTACACGTCTGGGACAAGCCCGGTCTGTCTGGTTGATTTGGTTTATCTGGTTAGTTTCGTTCAACCAAAAAACCAGACAAACCAGATAGACCAAATGAACAAGACAAGCTGGCGGCCTTTTTCAGCATCCTGATAGAGGGTCTTACCCTGGCGGACGTATCGAACGCAAGACAGCCCCAAGCTGCTGCAGCCGTTCATCACACAAAATCTCATCCACCGGAACCGCATACTTACGGGTCCAGTTTGGATGACTATCGACCGTCCCAGGAAGATTGGTTTGCGAAAGTTCGCCCAAGCCGTCTTCCAGATTCGCCAACACAATACAGGACGGCGTGCGGGCCAGATAAATATGAATCGCTCGGCAGAGATCAGTCGTCATGGCAGACGCGCTGGAGGGATACTCAGTCACGCCATTTGGCAGGAGGCCCTCCTGCTTGAGAGCACTGAGGATGCCTGCCTTGTCGCGCTGGCGTTCCTCCCAGGCCCGACTGCGCGCGGCATCATCGGGAAAGGCGCCCAATCCCGCCCGGACTTGCAAGTCCTCGCCAGACCAAAACCCAGTGAGCGTCGGCAGGTCGTGCGTCGTGGCCACAGCCAACGATTGCGCGGGATAGTCCCTAGGCGACTTCCATGCGCCGTCCCCACCGCGCTCGAAGTATAACACACGATATGATAGTACTCTCGCCTTCGCCA
>JANYEF010000408.1 GCA_025363325.1 Nitrospira sp.
CAAGGCGCCAACATTCGCCCTCAAGGAGAGGACGTCAAGAAGGGTGAATGCATCATCGCCAAGGGGACCCAGATTCGGCCTGGTGAAGCGGGGATGCTGGCGATCCTCGCCAAGTCGTTCATCTTTGCCTATCAACGACCCCGGGTGGCGATCCTTTCGACCGGTGACGAATTGGCGGATTTGGACGAGCGGTTCAGCGAAGAAAAAATCATCAACTCCAATAGCTATGGGATTGCGGCAGCGGTCCAGGAGGCGGGTGGCATTCCCCTGTTGCTGGGGATTGCGCGAGATACGCCTGCGGCGCTGAAGGAAAAAATCTCGCATGGACTGACGGCGGATATTTTGGTGCTGTCCGGTGGTGTGTCGATGGGCGATTACGATTTCACGAAGGCGGTCTTCCACGAGCTGGGCGCAGAGATGAACTTCTGGAAGCTGGCGATCAGGCCGGGGCAACCCCTCGCCTTCGGCAAAATTCAGGGCAAGCTGGCTTTCGGTTTGCCGGGGAATCCCGTGTCCTCCATGGTGACGTTCGAGCAGCTCGTGCGGCCGGCCATGCTGAAAATGAGCGGACATCGGAGCTATGGCCGGCCGGTCGTGCAGGCGATCTTCCAGGAGAAGTTTTCCAAACGGACGGACCGGCGCCACTTTCTGCGTGGTGTGCTCACGCAAGAAGGGGGTGTCTTTAAGGTTCGAACGACCGGCGCTCAGGGATCTGGGATATTGACCTCAATGGTGAAGGCCAATTGTTTGATCGACATCCCCGTCGAAGTTGAACGAGTCAACCCCGGCGATCTGGTGTCGGTTCAATTGCTGAGTGGAGAAGCCTGGGCCAGCCATTCCGAGCATGCTCACAGCGGTCCTCACCGGCAGTCCTGTTGCTGATAGGGAAAGGAAATCAATGGTCATCGGTCACTAGTCAACGGCGAGAATCATTCTTGATCGCTTTTGACCAATGACGATTGACCAGGTACACCCATGGCCGTACCCATAGTCTCGTTTGTCGGTCGGTCGAACAGCGGGAAAACCACGCTGATCGAGCGCGTGATTCCTGAGTTAGTCCGGGCCGGCTACAAGGTGGCGACGGTGAAGCATGCCGGGCACGGGTTCGACCTCGATACGGAAGGGAAAGATAGCTGGCGCCACAAGCGGGCCGGCGCCAGCAGCGTGATGGTGCTCTCCAAAGGCAGTATGGCGATGTTTGCCGATGTGTCCGATCAGATGAATGTCGAAGACGTGCGGGATCGGTTTCTCGATCACACCTATGACCTGATCATTGCCGAGGGGTGGAAACACGAAGGATATCCGAAGATTGTCATCGTCCGTGAGCAGATCGGAGAAATTCCTGTTTCCATGGAAGGGCTGCTCGCGGTGGTATCGGACAAGCCCGTCGATATGCACGTGCCACTGTTCGGTCTGGACGATGTCGTTGGCGTGGCTGCCTTGCTCATGAGGCAGTTCCCACGGTCGCAGTCTCGTGCGGAGCATGGGCTGGGAACCTAAAGCGATAATCGTCCTCGCTCTCGTTGCTGGTACTCGCATGCGTTCAGCCTCCTGCTAAGCCGCTGATTGTCCATGTCCACACCTGTCCTGCATGTCCAACATCTGGTGAAGCGGTTCGGCGAGTTCGTCGCCGTCAACGATATTTCATTCGACATCAGACCGGGAGAAATTCTTGGATTGCTCGGCCCGAACGGGGCGGGGAAAACCACCACGATTCAGATGCTGCTCGGGTTGGTGACGCCGACCTCCGGCTCCATTCAAATGTTCGGGCTCAATCTGGAGACGCATCGTGAGGCCATTTTGCAACAAGTGAACTTTTCTTCGACCTATGTTTCCATGCCGCAGGCGCTCACGGTCGAGGAGAACCTCTGGGTGATTGCGCGGCTGTACGGTCTGCCTCAGATCCAGGAACGGGTCAATGACATCGTGAAGCGGTTTGAGATGGAGGAGTTTCGACACAAGATCACGCGCAAGCTGTCCTCCGGTCAGAGTACTCGCCTTGGACTCGCCAAAGCCTTTTTGACCGAACCGAAGATTCTGTTCCTCGATGAACCGAC
>JANYEF010000417.1 GCA_025363325.1 Nitrospira sp.
GAAGCGGTGCCGTGGCGCTGCCATCGGTCGTTGATTGCCGATGCGCTGGTGAGCCGTGGCTGGGACATCCGGCATATCATGTCTCCCGAGAAAGCCACAGCGCACGTCCTCACGTCATTTGCCCATTTCGAGAAGGGAACGCTGACCTATCCGAAACCGACCGGTCCCCCTTCGTTGTTTTAACTGAGTGCAATGATGTACCCACTCCTGGCCGATCTGGTCCTGATTGTTCACCTGGCTTTCGTGGTCTTCGTCCTGTGCGGTGGGCTGCTTGTGCTGAGGTGGCGATGGATCGCGTGGCTGCACCTGCCAGCAGCTGTGTGGGGCGCTGTCGTCGAATTCACCGGCTGGATCTGCCCGCTCACGCCGCTGGAGAATTGGTTGGGCACGCAGCGTAGCGAGGTCGGCGATGAACACGATTTCACGGCACGCTATCTGCTGCCGATCCTCTACCCTGGGGACCTGACACGAGACCTTCAGTTGCTGTTGGGCACAGTGGTGGTCGTCCTCAATGCCACTGTCTATTGGTGGCTCTGGCGAAGAATACAGGCGTGCGGGGCGTCTCAGAATCGATAGGGTTCAGTCGCGCGGGCGAATGTAATCGGCCTTCGACCTCGGCACGGCTCTGGTTCACGCACAGCCTGTTCCAGGGAACGAGGGCAGTCACAAGAGGTAGGCTCAATCCCAGCGATCCAGGATCGAACCCTGCCCCGACAGTTGGGTCCGTGCAGGTAGGCTTCCCCGCCCTACGCGTGACAGAGCCCCCCCAGGTATGCTGACAGAGTCCGCCAGCCTGTCTTGTTCATTTGGTCTGTTCGGTCTGTCTGGTTTGTTTGGCTGAATGGGACTAACCAGATGAACCAGACAGACCGGGCTTGTCCCAGACAGGCAGACCATTGGATCTCCAACAGCTCGGCATCGTTTTTCCGCAGCCTGTTAGGGAAAACGGAGTTGACGAACTGCCACCAAAGTTGATACATGGAGAGGGCTGCATATTTCTATTCGACTATGAGGCGGCTATGCCAATAGATGAGATTACTCAAAAGGTCAGCGATCGCTATGCTCGGGCTGCGTCAACGGGCGAGCAGATATGTTGCCCCACGAGCTATGACGTCGCCGATCTCAAATCCTTCATCCCGGAAGAAGTCCTCAAGATTTCGTATGGTTGCGGGACGCCGGCTGGGCTCAAGACCGTCTCCCCAGGGGAAACGGTGCTGGATATCGGGTCAGGTGGCGGCATCGATTGTTTCGAGGCTTCCCGGCTCGTCGGACCTTCCGGACATGTCATCGGCATCGACATGACTGACACGATGCTGACCATCGCCAGAAAGAATGCCCCCATCGTCGCATCTAATCTTGGATATACCTCTTCTAACGTCGAGTTCTGCAAAGGGATGGCGGACGCGATGCCGGTAAACGACGAGGCCGTCGATCTGATCATCTCTAATTGTGTGATCAACCTGGCTCCGGATAAACGAAAGGTCTTCAGGGAAATGTTTCGGGTCGCCAAACCGGGTGGACGATTTACGATCTCCGACATCGTGGCCGATCAGCCTGTGCCGCAATACTTGGTGCATGACACTCAAAAGTGGGGTGACTGCCTCTCAGGGGCGCTGACGCTCACCGACTATCTCGCGGGGATAATGGGGGCCGGCTTCCTGGGCATTCATCTAATCAAGTCCTCGCCCTGGCAGATGATCGACGGCATTCACTTCTTCTCCGTGACGTTGACGGGATATAAACTTTCCGCCGACGCGCCTCAGTCGGCCGTACGTTATGCTACGCTCCGCGGGCCGTTCAGCCGAGTGGTCGATGAACTGGGCACGACCTATCTCCGAGGCATTCCCCAGCCAGTCACACCGGTCACGGTATGCCTCTTGAGCCAGGCTCCATTGGCTTCTCACTTTATCCTCTCACCCACCCCCCTGTGGTTAGATCGCGCCGATAACAGATGGACCGCAGTCTATCCGTCAGACGCTCCCTGCCACTGGCGAGGACATTTTGCTCTGCTCGCCGGACCCTTCGTCGAAGCCGCCGATGACGATCACCATCTGTATCGCCGAGGGGAACCGCTGGAAATCTGTTCCAAGACGCTCACCGTATTGGAAGCTGACGGCTACGCTCCTCATTTTGCGATCATCAATCGCGCGGGCCAGAGCGTCAGCGGTGACGCGGTCACCTGCTCTCCCAATGAGGACTGCTGCTGATGAAGGCCTCCTTGAGCACCAACATGCTGACTCAGCGCCAATGCGCCACGGTGCTCAAGGCCTTGGGCGACGAAACGCGACTGCGTATCTTGGAATCTTTGCTCACCGGTGAAAAATGCGTGACAGATCTTGTGCAGGAATTGAAATGCTCTCAACCCCATACCTCCCATCATCTCCGTATTCTTCGAGACGCGGGGCTGGTCGAGGGGCACCGGGACGGCAAACAGGTGTGCTACAGAGTCTCTCCCGCGATCCAACGAGCCCTGGCAAACAGGCAAGGACAGGCCCTGGATTTCGGCTGCTGTGAGTTGCGGTTTCCAGAAACGGCGTTGATGACGATCGGTCATGGGCACTGAGGGTGATCGGTTCCTGACAAAATTTCTCCTTTTCTGACACACACAGATATGGCGTTAACCCTGCTGGGACAACATCACTCTCTCGCCTCCTCAACGGAGCAATTGAAAATGCTCGGGAGGACAACGAGCTACCCCCCCTTCGAGACGCAACTTGATCGCATCGGCCTACTCCCGCTTCGCGCCACCGGGATCACCGTCTTTCAGATCAATGTCGGCAAGCTCTGCAATCAGACATGCAAACATTGTCATGTCGATGCGGGACCTGACCGTACCGAACGCATGTCCCGCGAAACGGCAGAGCAGTGCATCCGCGCTCTCGCGAAGACCGATATTCCGACGGTCGATATTACCGGTGGGGCACCGGAGCTCAACCCCAACTTTCGTTGGCTGGTCGAACAGAGCAGGGCGCTGGGTCGCCAGGTGATGGATCGATGTAACTTGTCTGTGTTGCTCCTCCCGTCTCAAGCGGACTTGGCAGAGTTCCTCGCCGGGCATCGTGTGGAAATCGTCGCATCGCTGCCCTATTACCGCGCCAGCCAGACCGATGCGCAGCGAGGCGAGGGGGTCTTTGAGAAATCGATCCAGGCGCTTCGCCTCCTCAATCAGCTCGGCTACGGCCAACCTGGCAGCGGGTTGTCGTTGGATCTCGTCTGCAATCCGGTAGGAGCCTTTCTCCCTCCCAGGCAAGAGGCCATCGAAACGCAGTTTCGAAAGGAACTCCGCGCGCGCCATGGTGTGGAGTTCAACCATCTCTTTACGATCACCAATATGCCGATCAGCCGGTTTCTTGAGTTCCTCTTGGAGAGCGGCAACTACGAGCAATATATGGAGCGATTGGCCAACGCCTTCAACCCCGCTGCCGCGGCCGGCGTCATGTGCCGCTATACGATCTCAGTGGGCTGGGATGGCACCCTCTACGACTGCGACTTCAATCAGATGCTCGATCTGCCGGTAGACCATGGTGCGCCCGCTCATATCCGCGACTTTGATCCGCTTCAACTCAATCAGCGGCAGATCACGACGCGCAACCATTGCTACGGCTGTACGGCAGGGGCCGGGTCGTCCTGTGGTGGGACAGTCGCCTGAATAATTATGCACGGCCAAAACATAGAGGTATATAGATGATTCGATGTCATGCCTTGTTCATGCTGAAGAAATACGCAGCTCCGGTTGCTCTATCCATGGCGAGTCTCATGTGCGTCCCGCCATCGGCCGGAGCCCAGGGGACCGCCGCGGATCAACTGACCGGGAAGCTTGTGATTACCGGTGCGAGCACCCTGGCCCCGCTCATCGCCGAAATCGGCAAGCGCTTCGAAAGCCTCTACCCAAAAGTCCGCATTGATGTGCAGAGCGGAGGCTCGTCACGCGGCGTCGCCGACGCCCGCCAGGGTCTCGCCGACATCGGCATGGTCTCGCGGGCGATGAAGGAGGACGAGCGGGATCTCTCCGCGTTCCCCGTCGCCCGCGACGGCGTCTGTCCCATTCTCCATCAAGAAAATCCTGTGCAGGCCCTCGCCGACGAACAGATTGTCGCGATCTATACAGGCACGATCACCAATTGGAAGGCGGTCGGTGGAACGGACGCGCCAATCACCGTCGTCAACAAGGCTGAAGGACGGTCCACGCTGGAAGTATTCCTGCACTACTTCAAGCTGAAGAATGTGGATGTCAAAGCCCAGGTCGTGATCGGAGACAACGAGCAGGGCGTCAAGACCGTGGCTGGGAATCGCAATGCGATAGGGTATGTGTCCATCGGGACGGCTGAATACGACGCCACCCACGGGGTACCCATTAAACTGCTTCCAATCGGAGGGGTGGCGGCCTCGACCGAAAGCGTACGGAACGGAGCCTTTCCGCTCTCACGGCCCCTGCATCTTGTGACCCGGACTCCACCAGTCGAATTGGCCAAAGCCTTCATCGAATACGCCCAATCGAGAGCCGTGCATGACCTTATCAAGCAGCAATACTTTGTCCCGCTGGCCGACTGATCGCCTCCTGCTCTGGCTACTGCGCGGAGCCGCCGCGATCGCGGGAGCGATCGTGCTTCTGATCGTGGCGTTCCTCGTCATGGAAGCGCTTCCAGTCCTGCGGCATGTGGGCGTCGCACGGTTCTTTACCGATCCCTCCTGGCATCCCGCCGAAGGTTTCTACAATCTCACGCCGATGCTCTGGGGGACCCTGTTCGCGATGGTCGGCTCCGTCCTGATCGCGACACCGCTAGGTATCCTCTCCGCGGTGTTCTGTCATTACTATGCGCCGCCAGTCGTTGCACGGCCCTACCGACGGCTGATCGAGTTGCTCGCGGGCATCCCATCCGTGGTCTATGGGTTCTGGGGCCTCGTGGTGCTCGTCCCGCTGATCGGGGCGATCCACCCGCCTGGGCCGAGCTTGCTTGCCGGGATCGTGATCCTCACGATCATGATTCTGCCCACGATCGCCTTGATGGCGGACGCCGGCCTTGCCAACGTGCCCCAACAATACTTGCGCGGTGCGGCTGCGTTGGGGCTGCCACGCTGGGCGACCATTCGGGGGGTCGTGTTCCCAGCGGCCAAATCGGGGTTGTTTACCGGCGTAATCCTCGAGACCGGCCGGGCTATCGGAGAGACAATGGCCATTCTGATGGTCTGCGGGAACGTGGTGCAAACGCCTCACAGTCTGTTCGATCCGATTCGCACGCTGACCGCCAACATCGCGCTGGAGATGGCCTATGCCGTCGGGGACCATCGCGCTGCGTTGTTCGTCAGCGGGCTGGTCTTGATGGGGATGATCGCCGCGCTTGTCGCCGCTGCAGACTGGATTAGCCACGGAAGGATCTATGGTTAAGACGCTGGAACGAAACCTTGATGGGCGGGAATTGCTCGCCTCGACCTTGGTGTGGAGCGCGGCGGCTCTCGTGACCGCCACCTTCTGCTGGCTCTTGTGGGACATCCTCTGGCACGGTCTGAGTCAAATCTCATGGACGTTTCTGACGGCACTCCCTCGGAACGCCGGCCGCGAAGGCGGGATCGGTCCTATTCTAGTCTCGACCGCGTTGATCTTGGGTGTCTGTCTTGGGGTGTCCGTTCCCATCGGCGTCGGTACCGCTGTGTTGCTGGCCGAGTTCACTACGGACGCCAGTCTGTTCGGTCGGCTCACTCGCCGCAGTCTCGATGTGCTGTCAGGCGTGCCGTCGATCGTCTTCGGACTCTTCGGCAACGCCTTCTTTTGCAAGACGCTGGGGCTAGGCTTCTCGATCCTGTCCGGCGGTCTGACGCTGGCCTGCATGGTGCTGCCGATCCTCATCCGTTCCACGGAGGAAGGATTCCGCGCCGTACCGGCCGGCTACCGGCTCTCCGCCGCCGCCTTGGGGCTCTCGCGGACCACAACGTTGTTCCATCTCTTGTTGCCGGCAGCCGGGCCTGGACTCTTGGTCGGTCTGGTGCTGGGGGTAGGTCGGGCCATTGCGGAAACAGCCGCGCTCATCTTTACGAGCGGCTATGTGGACCGCATGCCGGAGTCACTGCTCGATTCTGGCCGGGCGCTGTCCATCCACATCTTCGACCTTTCGATGAACGTCTCCGGAGGGGACGCCAATGCCTATGCCTCAGCGCTGGTGTTGGTCGTGTTGCTGCTCGCGATCAACGGAACGGCGTCGTGGCTGGCCGAGCACTGGCTGCACCGGAGGATCGTCACAGTATGAGGCCGTCTGCTCCCACGCCGGGTACACGACCTTGGTTTCCTCTGGAGGAACGGCCGGCCTGTTGCGAGCCCAAGCCGTTCATCGAAGTCGAGCAGCTCAGCTTGCACTATGGTCAAAAGCCCGCATTCCACGATGTGACACTCTCGATCAACAAAGGATGCATCACAGCTCTCGTGGGTCCGTCAGGTTGCGGCAAGACCAGTTTCCTCACATCTCTCAATCGCCTGACCGATATCATCCCCGGGTGCCGGCTGTCGGGACGCATCCGCCTCGACGGCCTCGACGTGTTGGCTCCGCACACCGATGTGATCCGCTTGCGCCGCCGCGTCGGCATGATTTTCCAGAAGCCGAATCCATTCCCCCTCTCGATCCTGAAGAACTTGGAGTTTCCCTTGCGCGAGCACGGGCTCAGGGATCGGGAACGGATCGCCACCAACATTGAGACGGTACTGCGCGACGTGGGTTTGTGGGACGAGGTCAAGGACCGCCTGAATTCGCCGGCTTTGGCGCTGTCGGGCGGCCAACAGCAACGATTGTGCATGGCCAGAGCGCTAGTGCTCTCGCCCGAAGTGCTCCTGATGGATGAGCCCTGCAGCGCGCTCGATCCACTCTCTAGCGGTGTCGTCGAAGACCTGATCGTCGGCCTGCGGGGTCGCTACACGGTGCTGATCGTGACCCACAATCTTGCGCAGGCCCGTCGCATCGCGGATTACGCCGCCTTGTTCTGGGTTCAAAACGGAGCGGGGCAACTGATTGAAGCGGGGACGGCGAAGCAGATCTTTGAGGAGCCACACGAGCCGCTGACTGCGGCCTATGTGAGCGGGATGCGAGGATAGATGTTGTCACCGGCTGAAACCTGAGGTCTGCCGATGACCCGTTCAGAATCGATAGCCCTTCGCATCGCTGTAGGCACGTGGGGGTTGAGAACCAGTAATTCCGTGAAGATCGGACATACGTATGGCTGAAAAAAATGGGACCAGACCGCGCCTCACTTCGATTCCTTCGAAACCCTCCAGGGAGCTGCACGATCCACTTCCCGTAGGGTCTCGCG
>JANYEF010000431.1 GCA_025363325.1 Nitrospira sp.
CAGGCGCTGAGTTGGCCGGGATTAAGAAAACGGCCGCGACCGACGGGTATTTCCGGTACAGCCTTGCGGCACTGACCACGAACTTGTTAGGTGGGGAAGGCCAGCTTGGCGGATGCCCTGGAGGGACAGGGAGCTGTGGCACTGGAGGGCGGAACATGAACTTCTATGGCCGTATGACACAGTCGTTTGGGGGCTATGGCATTGTCACCGGCCAGCGCATCGGGGTGTTCGGCTCGTATGGAAATGCTCCTACTATGGTGAATGCCACCTGCCCCACCTGCCAGGCCGTTGGGGGGAGCGGTCAGCTATTCTCTCGGATTGGGGCCGATGTGAGTTTCACCTTCGATGGACAATGGAATCTTTTTGGCGCGGTGATGCATGGGAACGACAGCAAAAACCTCTTTGTGTCGCAAGCGATTGCAGGTGCCCAGAATGCTTCATGGAACGGCGCCTTTGTCGAGTTAGACTGGTACCCAACTCAATTGCCGCTGGTCGGAATGCCTGGCTGGCTACTCTCATATCGCTATGACATCATCAGAAACGATCGGCAAGGTGACCCGACCTTCGCCAAGAACTATAATAACGTCGACTCCCATACGTTCCTGGCCCGATATTACATCCACCAGTCAAACCGGACCGATATTGCACTGCATGCAGAATACAACACCTACCGCACAGAAGGCGTAGGGTCAAAAAATGCTGTGCCAGGAAGCGGGGCATGCGCTCCCGCATGTGGAAATCTGTTGGGCCAAACGATGCTCGTCGGGTTCGACTTTGCCTATTGAAGGTAAACTAGAGGAGGTACAGGGTTGTGCAACACGCCACTCGCGCTTTCTGTGGAAAAACAGAATGACAGGGGGCGAGAAAGCAAAGCGAGTCCGTTCAACTCCCATGTTGATGATGGCTGTACTGGCCGTTGCCTGTAGTCTCGGGGCGGTACCAGCCAGTCGGGTGGTCTGCGGAATGTGTGAAGAGCCGGATCGATTTGTTCGGCTGCAGGTTGCCACGAAGGATCGTCATGCGGAAAGTACCCAACCTTTTTCCCATCCCTTCCGTTGGAGCGCTGAACAATGGAAGCCGATTCTGCGCAGTATCCATGTCCAGAAACGTGGCCAGGGTGCATTCTTTTTTCCTGGTCCGAACGGGCCGACGCTGCCGGCCTTTGCTCCGGCTGAGGTGGACTATCTCAGCGAAACCCTGACGCGAGCGTTCGCCCAGGCGCAGCCTTCGGAGGTGGTGGTCTTCGGGTTGACGAGCCCGAAGACACAAGAGATGACCGAAATCACGACGGGGGCCTGGTTTGTGAAAGATACGCAGCTGCATCTTATCTTGGGAAACTATCGTGAAGCCTTTACGATGTCGAATATCCGTGAGCTGCTGTGGCAGGATCCGCTGCACATGATCGCCGGGGCACTCTATGAATTTGTGCCGGGTCCATATCAGAGCCTGCCTCGAGAAGACAACGGGCTTGGGACTTTTCTGATCCCTGAGGCTCCACAGTTAGCCCTCACCTACCAACAGCTCTCCTTGAGCGCCCCCCCGGTAGACGGTGGCCACGAGAAAGGATCGCTTCCTTTCGCTAACCCAGATTCTTCTCTCGAAGGGAAGCTGCAACGGCTCAAGCAAATTCGCGACGACGGGTTGATCACCGACGACGAATATGCAGCGAAGAAGAAAGCCCTCCTCGACGGGTTTTGACCACTGACCTCCACAAGACAATAGCGTGACGTTGAGCAAAGCGTTTGCCCAAGCGCAAACCGACGAATGGGTCGTGATTGGGCTGACTCGATCGGACTCGCAGAGACTCACCGAACTCACCGGTGGCGGAGAGTATGTAGATGGATCATTGCTGCATATCGTGTTGGCCAACGATCGGAAGGCAGTCACCATGCCCAATACGCGCCAGTTACTGGGGAGCGCACCTTGCGTCCCAACGCTAGCCCTTAGTACGATCTGGTCGCGTGTCTCGCGCCCAAACGGAGTTTCGTGGATACGGGGATCACAGGGGCTGGTGGGGTAAATATTTCGAAGCACTGTTAACCTACAGGGTCCAACATGGCGACTGCCATGCGCCAAATCGATAGGCTGAGAATCGCTCGTTGGCCTATTGGATAAATATCCAGCGGGGAAAAAAGGCAGGGCGCTTGAGTCAGGACCACCAGCGGCGCCTGGATGCACTGGGGTTTGAATGGATTTGGCAGGCGACGGAAAATGGAGGCCCTCATGGCAAAAAGCATTCGACGTGCGCGGTTGGGTTCAGAACAGAGCGGATGTCATTCATGATCGCCGTCATCTACGCGAGGAAATCGACTAACCAAATCAGCGTGAGCGAGGAGAAGGAGTAACCCCTGATACGAGCGGAATTCTACAGGCGGTATTCGTCGGAAGGGCAGCGGGTGGCGAAGGGGCCGACGCACTGACTCGTACTCTATGCGGGCAGGAGGAGAGAGGCAGATCCTATGACACAGGTTCGGGTTGTGATTTTCCTTCTCGTGGCAATCACTATTCTTACGCCGACAATAGCGGTTGTGAGTGCTGAAAATGCTGAACGTAATCAGATGCAATTGACACAGCTGGGCCAGGCACCACGCCAAGGGCAGGTCCCTGAAAGCTCGCAAATTGTGCGACCTTCGCTGCGGGAGCGTGATGCTGTCATCCAATTGCTTGCTATCAAGCCCCGCCCACGGACTCTGAAGGATGCCGATATGAAGTACCTGAAGGATCTGCGCGACAAGCCAGCATGGTTTGGTTTCGAGCGGCACATCGTGCGTGAAATGTGGACAGAGGTGAGCGGTAAGGAGTGGCATGATACTGAAGTATCGCAACCTCACAGGAAGGAAGGAGGGGAAGCCAGTGAAAAATAGCATGGCATCATTCGGAGTCGGGCTATTTCTTGTTCTACTGGTACCGGTCAACCTGACTATGGCAGGGGAGGTGAAATTACATATTCCTCCGGTGTTTCAGGAACGCCCTAGTTGGTGTTGGGCCGCCGTTGGAGAGATGGTCTTCAAATACTATGACGTTCCCGCTGCTCATCGGACAGACTATCAGTGTGGGATCGTGCAGGCGAGAAACCTGTGCAAGGGGATACCGAATTGCGTTGAATGTGATCTCTCGGCTGGTGATGAAGCCACCATGGTGAACATGCTTGAACAATATCCTGTCACGGCCACAGGGGGTGGTACGGCTGGAGAGATCGCGCTGACAGCTCAATCGAAGAGCGGAAGCCTTTCTGAAGCAGAAGTGAAAAACGAGCTCGATCAGGGCCGCCCTATTATTGTTGGCATTTCACCGACGGGGTTCAAAGTAGATGGAATGCCTCAGCATATGGCCCTCATCGTTGGCTATGACGATCGCTCCGGCGACCTGGTGCTCACCGTGAACGATCCTTTCCCCTACGAAGACATGCGCTTTCTTTGGATAGGGAACGCCTATCTCAGCGCGCGAGCATCAGGAGGAAGTGAAGGCGAATATGAGATCGAGTATGACGCATTTCGTTTACGGCTCAAGTGGACCCATACGATGTACCGGGTGACTTGCACAGGCCATGATTGTCCGCCCGACAACCATCAGGTTGCAGCCGACTCCGCTGGGAAAGACGACCGTGACGTGACTCAAACCGTCCTCACGGCATCCTCTGGAGACTTCAAAACGTTACGAACGGGACATAAAGCTGTCGGTGCCGATACCGGGACAACATGGCAGTCAACAGTTGCATTTGCCGGTGCCAAGCAGTGCCTGGTGAAGGACAAAGACGATTCTACTGGAGCGAGGTGGAGTTGCACATTCAGATTTGCAGGCAGGTCAGAAGCAGACAAATCGGTAGAGGATATCGTGACGCGACTGCGCAACAGCTTGCCTCAGGGTTGGATCGGAACGAATCTTGACGA
>JANYEF010000435.1 GCA_025363325.1 Nitrospira sp.
TCGTCAATCGCAGCTTGTGTGGAGGCACGCGTCACAATTCGACCGCGATACAAATCATCGAGGGCGCGGAGCCGTTCAAGGTCGAGATTGACCACTGTCACCTGAGCCCCCATCCCGACAGCAATCCGAGTCGCCGCACTCCCCACCACCCCAGCGCCCAGCACCACAACCTTCCCCGGTTCCACACCAGGCACACCGGCCAAGAGCAGCCCGCGACCTCCTTGCGTCTTTTCCAGATAGCGTGCGCCGATCTGCACCGACATCCGCCCCGCAATTTCGCTCATCGGCTTGAGCATCGGCAACGTGCCGTCTTTCGCCTCGATCGTCTCATAGGCAATCGCCGTGATCGTGGTATCCAGGAGGACCTTCGTAAGCTCCGGCAAGGTCGCCAAATGCAAATAGGTAAACAGGGTCTGGCCCGGGCTGAAGAAGTGGCACTCGGAAAGCAGCGGTTCCTTGACCTTTACAATGAGCGTCGCCTGCTGAAACAGCTGCTCTTTAGATGTGGCTATAGTGGCGCCGGCATTCCGATAGTCCCCGTCTGAGTATCCGCTGCCAACTCCGGCCGACGATTCGATCCAGATGTCGTGGCCGGCCTGACGCAACGCCCGCACCCCATCGGGGGTAACACTGACCCGATACTCATGATCTTTGATCTCTTTTGGGACCCCGATAACCATGGACATTCCCTCCTCGCGCAATCGATCCGAAAACTCTTCATTCATTTTATATACAACCGCTGTGAAAATGCACGGGTGGAGTCCGGGGACGGCCTCATCAAGTAGACAGTGCGCGCGAGCCTGGTGTAAGATTCGCCCGTTCTTCAGCTCGTGATCGACAGAGGGGGACTCTATGGATTCTGCATCTGGATCCTGCAACGCCTGCGGCGTCACCGGTACCGCACTCATGAAGTTATCGCTCGGGAAGGACTTTTTCGGTCGAACCTACGATCGGCTCTCCCCTTCAACCGATCAAAGCCCTAAATGGTACTGCGAAGGCTGTTCGATGCAGAAAAATCTCCAGCGCGACTTTCGCGACATCACCGCCGAGTTCGATAAGCTTGGGGCCGGACAGAGCTCTCAACTGTCGAATCCCGATGAGTTCCAGCGTGCCGCGTTGCGCCTGAGAGAAATTGTCGCCCTACTCGATGCCGCACAGAACTTCTCACCTTTGCTCGCAAGCGGCGACGTCAAACATTTACTCGAACGACTCAATACCATCACCATTCCAGCGTAGACCACGATCGATCATGTCTGGTTACACACGTCACATTTTCGTCTGTACAAACCAACGGAGCCCCGAGGATCCCCGTGGGAGTTGTTCCAAACTGGGCTCCGAAGCGCTCCACGCTCGTTTCAAGCAAGAAGCAAAGCGGCTGGACTTGAAAGACGTCGTACGCGCCAATAAAGCCGGGTGCCTGGATCATTGCGCCCAAGGGCCGAGCGTCGTGATCTATCCCGAAGGCGTATGGTATCAAGTCAAATCTGAAGCCGACGTGACGGAAATCATGGAGCGTCACGTCATCAAGGGCGAAGTTGTGACCCGTCTCATCATGCCCGATCATCCAGCTCCCACAACGCTCCCTCCGCTCACATCGTAGCGTCGTACCACAAGGATCGTGATGGCCGTTGAAGAAAAGTGGAAAGCCAACCTGCAAAAGGTGGCCTTCATGAAGCAGTTTCCGGGATTACTCGAAAACTGGGATGCTTTGGCGGGCAAAGCCATCATGGCCGTCATCCCGCTCAAGGGGAAACAGGGAACCGCAGTGTTGGTGTGCACCGATGGCACCTTTACCATTGTGCCCCCGATGGCACCGGAACCATACGAGTTGGGCGAAGCGTTGGCAGTAGCACGGGCGCTCCTCGAGCCGACGCATCAAGCGGCCTACGTGGAGTATGACCGACTGGCCAAGCAGGACAAAGCCGCCCTCAAGTCGGCCAGGGTCGATAAGATTCTCGGAGCGATTCAGAACAATCTGGAGCAGCATCCTGAATTGAAAGATCGCATAAAAGAACTTGTGAAGGAGTGGAAGTGAGCAGCAGCCTCCCCGATAGAAACATGTTCGATATCTTTTCCCAAGGTCTCTTTGAAGGAGTCAAACCTATGATGGTCATTCGCGATCACCTCATTCGCCACCCCGACCGCTGCACTCATCAAGCCATCTGTGTTCCGATCTGCCCGACCGGCGCCTGGCTCTCGACTCCTCCCTACAAGTTCGATGCTTCTCGCTGCCTGGAAAGCTGTCGCCTCTGCCTGGATGCCTGTCCCTCGCAGGCGATTTTCGGGGTGTTCAAAAAGGGGGAGAAGTTACTGGAGCCGCAAAAGAAGTAGGAAGGGCGTGACAGGGCCTGTCGCTTCCTCGCCTCCAGAGCAGGCTTGCGAATTTCGCGCTTCCGGCGGAAGTCCGCGCCAAGGCCCTGACACACCCTTAGTGAGAGACTGATTGGGGGAATAGCAAACAGAAAGGGGCATAGGGTAAAACGAGGTCGTCTACGCAAAATTGGCAAGGACCGTCACTATTAGAATAAATATCGCGAAGACTACAAGGCCAACTACAAATGCCTGTGTCTCGGTAATTTCCTCTTCAGCTACTCCTAAGACTCGAAGCACTACATGCCCCATGCTCCCAATTGAAATTCCAATCATGAGATCAAGTATATCTGAACACACCAGGGCGGATTTTAGATGATCTGTTTTCGGAGTCACCCCCAGTAGGCGGTACTGTTGTAGCTGCAGATGGCGGTTCTTTCATGGCCTATCCGATAAGACAAACGCCCTCCATCCTATGATATCCACTTCTTGCGGCTCCATGGGCAAGCTAGTAGAATGGGGCGTGCCTGAACTAAGTCGTTTCTTTGGGATCATCATTCGAATGTTCGTCGAGGTTCAAGCCTCGCATCATACGCCACACTTTCACGCCTATTACCAGGAACATGTGGCGGTGTATGGGATTGAGCCGGTAGAAATGTTAGCCGGGTCGTTACCGAAACGCCAGCAGCGGTTAGTCGAGGCCTGGGCTGAATTGCATCAAGCAGAACTTATTACCGATTGGAATCGACTACAAACTGGTCATAGGGCGGTGCCAATCGCACCGCTCTCGTAGAGAAGCACTATGAATCATCCTATCTATCAGGTTCTCACGGTTGAGGTCGTCGGGCCTTACACGCTGCGCGTACAATTTACAGACAACACGGAACAGGTCATCAACTTGAAACCTGTTCTGGCTGGTGAACTGTATGGTCCGCTTCTCGATCTACAACTGTTCAGCCGTGTCTCAATCGACCCAGAAGTAAAAACTCTCGCGTGGCCGAACGGCGCAGACTTCGATCCTGCGACCTTGCACGATTGGCCTGACTACCAAGAAGCCTTTGCAGCTCGCGCCAGGGAATGGGAACGCGTTTCTGCGTAACTGTCTACCCCCGATGTGTGAACGATCCCAAGAAGCACATGGGGTCGTTGCTTGGCTTGATACTTCTGCGCCGCGCTCTTCCTAAGGATAGCGGCCTGGATTGGTCCTAAACTGTGCACCTCGAACGACCTCCTCACTATAATGCTCCCTCAAAGCTTGCTTGTTACTCTGCCCTCACAAGGACGGCATCCAGTAATCCTCAACTGCGCGCGTCGAACGAGCACTGCTTTACCGTGCGCGTTCCGCGAGCAAAGAGGATGCTGGATGCCGTCCTACTCCTCTCTTAACCCTTCCACCACCGGCTGTCGTGCTGCCCAGCGCGCAGGCCAGTAGCCGGCCACCAGGGCAGCCGTGAGTGCGAGTCCTACCGCTTGCAGAATCACTCCGCCTGGGACCGACATCTGGATCGTCCAGCCAAAGGACTGTTTATTGATCACGTGAATGAGCAGCAAGGCGAGCAGCAACCCTCCCGCCACGCCCAGTGTGGCCCCGATCAACCCGAGATAAGCCGCTTCCCACAGCACTAATCGCTCCACTTGCCTCGTGCTGGCGCCGACAGCCCGCAACGTGGCGAACTCCCGCCGTCGCTCCAACACGGCCGTCACCAAGGTATTAACGATGCCGAGCACGGCCACCAGCACGGCAATGGCTTCAAGGACATAGGTCAACACGAAGGAGCGGTCGAAGATATCGAGAATCTCTTTCCGCAACTCGTGGTTTCGGAGCACCAACGGCGGGACCGTCACTCCGTCCAGCCCGGCGACATGTGTGACAATCGACTGCCGAACGTGCTCTGCATCGGCCCCGATAGCCAGGTAGATGAGAAACACGATCACCCGGTCGTCGTGCCATTGTCGCTGATACCATGTTCGATCCATGACCATCTTCCCGCCGTCGGTCGCATAATCGTAAAAGACTCCCTCGACGGACACAGCAGCGGGTCCCGCTGGGGTCGTGATCGAGAACGTATCCCCCTCGCGAAGCCGTAATCGAGTCGCCAACACTTCCGACAGGAGGACGCCTCCGGTCTCTGCAGCCCTCAACAGAGCTTTGGTCGAGTCTCCATGAATCATCAGATACCGGCTGCGCTGCGCATGGAGCCGGAGATCTCTTGACACCAAGGCCACCGGCTGACCCGCGACGTCCACATACACATCTCGAACGGTATCGACCGCGGCAATGCCGTCAATCGCCGACAGGGTCGAACGCCACGTTCCTGGCAAGGCCCGCGACGCTTGCCCGGCCTGCTTCCCCTGGAGCCAGGATTGCGGGGCCACGATGAGATCGGCCATCACGGTCTCGTCCACCCAGACCTCGACCGTGTCACGAAAACTGCGAACCATGACGGCCACCCCGATCATGATCGACAATCCCACCATTAACGCCGACACGGTCACCGCATTCCGGCCCGGATGGCGCGCAGCCTGGTCTGCCGCGATGAGACGGAGGCTCCCCCCGAGCATCATCGTCTGGCCCTCCTGGCGTGGGCGTCGCATGCCCAACGCCTGGATACAGAGTGGCGCAAGAAAGGAAAGTGCCCCCAAGAGACAGATTGTCGCGAGATAGCCAAAGAGCGGCAGGCCTCCGACCGGGCCCATGAGCGAACAGAGGCCTGCCAGCACCAACAACACGAGACTGATCCAGCCACACAGGCCCGCCCTCAGTTGACGCGTCGATTCATAGTCTCCCGGTGCCAAAGCACGGACCATCACAGTCCTGCCGGCTTCCACGCTGGGGCCCAAGGCTCCCACCATCGAAACCACTGTCCCGAGCAAAACCCCTTTCCCCACGGCCACGAACGTCAGCATGTCCATCGACAGGATCAACCCGCCAGACGCGACCGGCGCATAGAGGTCTGAGATCGTTCGGCTCACGAGCGACACCAAACCTCTGGCCAGCCAGATCCCACCAAGCCCTCCCAATAGTCCGCCAAGAAGACCGAGCAACCCTGCTTCCACGAGGAACAACACGACGACCCGCCGCTCCGTCATGCCGAGCGCGCGATAGATGCCGATCTCACGCCTCCGTTGCGCCACAGCAAAAGCGATCGTGTTGTAGATCAGGAACATCCCGACGAGCAACCCGACCCAGCTCATGACCGTCAGATTGAGCTGGAAAGCCCCCACCATGTTCTCGACCTGCTTCGTCCGTTGCGCCGGCCGTTGCACGACAAGATGGGGGGGAAGAACCGCACGCACGGCGGTAACGATGTCGTCGAGCGGTCGATCAGGCGTCGTCACCAGCTCGATCCGATCCAACCGCCCAACTGATTGAAACAACAGCTGCGCCGCAGCAATATCCATGATGGCAAGCCGATCCCAGAGGGACGAGCGCGCCGCCTCGCTATGAATGAGCCCTACGACTCGCAGCCGCACGAGACGCCCTCCCGCCATCACCTCGACGATACTGCCGACTCCCAGGTTCCAGTCGGCAGCAGTCTGACGGCCAAGATACAGCGCGTCCGGAGCCAGGAGCGCCTCCAGTGCCACGACTGCGTCACCCTGTAATATCTGAAATCCACGCGTCCCAACCTCCGCGAGTAGATCCAGTCCCATGATCTGAAGCACCTGGCCACGCGGGTCCCCTTGCGCGACCACGACCGCTTCTTCAATGACTGGAGCAGCGCTCACCACCCCCTCGACTGCACGAACAGCCGTGATCGCCGATTCATCTACTCCGAGATCATGCCCCGTCACTTCCAATGTGGCAGGACCGGCTACCGTCGTGACGGCTTGCTCGAAGGATCGTAGGACTTGCATGTTCGCCGTCCCAATGGCCACGGAGGCCAGCACACCTAGCGCCACTCCCGCGATGCTGAGCAGGGTACGAAATGGCCGCTGGAGGACATGTGCGCGGATCAGGGAGATATGGAGCAGGAGTGGTATAGTCATCTAAAGCCTGGGCGCGGTATTTACAGAAGGAATCATAATGGGTGAGCACGTGGGGACGAATCACATCAATCAGGCCAGTAACGGAGCCTGCACAAATTAGCAGTTTCGTTTACAGCGATACAGACCTTTGTTAGACTCGCGTGAGTTGATTGAAGAGAGGTTATTGATGGGCGCACGAACTGCTCTGAGCCGAAAAGTCCAGCCGCTACAGGAAGAGATCGACGCCGATCTCCTCACGCCTCGGCAGCGTGACATCCTTCGCCTGGTGTCGGTCGGGCACACGAACCGTGAGATTGCGGAGGTGCTGGAGATCAGCGTGCGTACGGTCGAAGTGCACCGATTCAACTTGATGCGACGGTTGAATGTGAGAAACGTGGCGCAACTACTCCGACGGGCCCTGCAGCTGAGTCTCCTTGCCAAAACGTTTGGGGCCAAGTAGGCCTACAACTCCTTCAGCTTTCCCCGGCAGTCCTCCAACCTCGTATAGCCCTTCTTGCTGAGCTGTGCCGCCAGCTCCGTTTCCAATCGGCCGAACACCTCGACCCCCTCCTCGACCAACACCGTTCCGATCTGCACGGCCGACGCGCCACAAAGCACATGTTCGAAGGCATCCACGCCATTGACCACGCCGCCGGTCCCGATGATCGGCATTCGTCCTTCGAAGATCTTCCAGAAAGCCCGCACGTTCGCCAGCGCGACCGGCTTGATGATCGTACCACCCAGTCCGCCGAACCCACCCTTGGGCTTGATGACGGCCACCTCGCGCTCCGGATCGACGACAAGCCCGTTGCCGACCGAGTTAATCAGGTTGAGAAAATCGACACCGCAACGACCGATCACCGCTCCCATCGCTGCGTGATGGACCGGATCGAAGTACGGAGGCAACTTGACCCCCATCGGAACCGTGATCACTTTGCGAACCCGCTTCAGCAGTCGTTCGGAGGCTTCGGTATCATATCCGATCTGAGGTTTGCCTGGAATGTTGGGACAAGAGAGATTGACTTCAATCAAGTCGGGCTTCGCCGCATTGATCGTGGCTGCAATCGTCGGAAAATCGTCTTCACAGAGACCCGCCACACTGGCGATCACTGGCTTTCCGAGTGTTTTCAATTCAGGAATGAGCGCGGCGTACGCCTTGTATCCGAGATTCGGCAAACCCATGGAGTTGATGGACCCACCAGGAAATCCATAGTACCGGGGTGTCGGATTGCCGTCGCGAGGCTCA
>JANYEF010000453.1 GCA_025363325.1 Nitrospira sp.
AGCAGCCAGACGGTCATTTTTGCTCACAGACCCCCACTGTAGTCTTGTCGCCCGGGAAGAGATGTACATGTAGGGATGGACCAAATGGCTGCGAGAAAGTAGAATGACACTCCATCTACTCATTACAAGAGTCCAACGGTCGACAGCAACGCTTCCGAAAAGTATCTGGATGAGAACCGGACCAACCCAATCTGATGCGAAATCCATCTTTATCAAAGTAAATGATCCTCACTCGTTAACAGAGCTACATGACGAGACCACCTGACCAAAGAGTATCCTAGTGTCTGAGGAACTTCGACGCCCAAGTTTTGAATCGTTGGGAGACCACACTTCATGAAAGTCGCTGAGAAACGACCGTTGGAAGAAATCTCCCTCTCCGGATACAAATCGTTCCGAGAACTCAATTCCTTCCGAATGCATTCCGGTCTGAACGTGCTGATCGGAGCCAACGGATCAGGAAAAACCAACTTCATTCGCTTCTTTGAATTGCTTGGCAACATCATGGATGCCAACAAAGGGATGCAGAACTACGTCAGCAGCCGCGGCCGCGCTGACGCTTTTCTTTTCCAAGGCATGAAGGTAACACCAGAGTTCACGGCGCACCTGAAGTTTGGTCTCAACGAATACAAGTTCACCTTGCGAGCGGCTGACGACAGGTCACTCTTTTTCGCCCAGGAATCTGCACCATTCGCAGGCCCTTTCTATGGTTCCATTAAGAACGACCAAGGCAGCGGGCACCTCGAAAGTCCCTTGGCTCGATCAACCAATCTCAGCAGCTCGCAGCAGTGGGTGGTAACCACTATCCGAGATTGGCGAGTCTATCACTTCCATGATACCTCTCCATCAGCCCCAGTCATGGGTAGGTGCAATGTCGTGGACAACGACGTGCTACACAGCAACGCCGCAAATATTGCTGCATTTCTTCTGCGCCTGTCTAATCGCTACCCAGAACATTATGAACAAATTCTTGAGACTGTGCGCCAGGTCGCGCCATTCTTCGGCACATTTGTTCTCAAGGAAGTGGGCTCTGGACAAACCCAGTTGCTTTGGAAGGACCGATACTCGGATTTACTCTACTACCCACATCAACTCTCCGACGGAACCGTGCGATATATCTGTCTCGCCACACTTCTCCTGCAGCCAGACCCACCTTCGACGATTCTTATAGACGAGCCGGAGCTCGGACTACACCCTCAAGCCATCAAACTCTTAGCCAGCCTCCTGCATGAAGCAGCTGGCCGAGCTCAGTTGATTGTCTCGACGCAGTCATCGGTCTTACTTGATGAATTTGAGCCCAACCACGTGATTGTCGCAAACCATCAAGACGGCGAAACGGTTCTGGCGCGTCAAAATCAGGATCGGCTTGAAGAATGGCTCAAAGAATACACCTTAGGTCAGCTGTGGGAGAAAAATGAATTGGGAGGTCAGCCCTAATGAAATGGGTGCGGCTTTATGTTACTGCCGAGGGGCAAACAGAGCGAAAATTTGCCGAAGAGGTATTGGGCCCACATCTAGCAAACTACAACATCAATGTGAGAGCACGAGTTGTCCTGACCAACCGTAAACTTGGGAAACGGGGCGGTATCATGGATTACGACAAGATTCGCGGAGACCTTCATCGCCTCATGCTGGAAGACAAGCGGGGAGAAGCACGATTCACCACCATGATTGATCTTTATGCTTTACCCAATGAGTTCCCCGGTTGGACTGAAGCGAGGAAACTAACTCATCCACAGGATCGTATAGCAGTGTTGGAGGATTCACTTAAAGCCGACATCGAAGATCAACGTTTTCTGCCATATATCCAACTTCACGAATTCGAGGCGCTACTTTACTGCGATCTTTCGCAACTTCAAAAGCGTATTGCCGGCTCAGAGGCAGGCCTGGCCAAGCTCACCAAGGAAGTCAAAAACATCCCCCCAGAGGAAATCAACGATGGCACAACTACAGCTCCCAGCAAACGCATTGTTCGCCACGTGCCCATTTACGAAAGAAGCAAGGTACGCGTTGGGGTAGCCGCTGCCGCTGCAATCGGCCTTCCTGCATTGAGAAACAAATGCCCTCACTTTAGTTCTTGGATTAATACGCTAGAGTGTCTTGCCCCCGTTACCGAAGACTAGGACGATGTCCCAGATTTGGGGCGGTAAGAGATGGTAAGAGGTGGGGGCGTTGCTTGACTTTGCACTACTCTACCTCTTTGGATGTTGAAGTCGAGGCAAAGTTGATTTGATCAATCACGGAAGATTGTTCTTGCCGAGGTGCAGGGGCGAGATGAGGTCAGTGTGGGGCTACTTTGCTGCCACGCCCAGGATGCTCAAAAAGGCCATCCAACGAGGCCGCAGGCGAGTCAAAACCGGAGGCGTAGCACTTCCCCCGCCCAACCCCGAGCTGTCGGAACAGCTCTTTTCCCGGGAGGGGTACGTTGAGGATTGCGACGAACCGAGAACGAAGTTGGGGGCGCTTTTCAGCGTCCTGCTAAGCCTGTTCGACCGGTTCTTCGAGCAGCGCCCCGTTGGTCTCTGCATCGAAGGCCTCCACGGCCTCACCTTCTGCAAGATCGCTCGTGATGCGGATTTCTTCTGAATAGAGAGTCTGGGAGGTCTCGACCACCTCCAGTAACTCCTCTTCGATCGGCAGAAGCGCCTGCTCGGACTCGCCGAGTTCTTTGAATTCACGCAACGGCGGGAGCTGGCTCAAATCTTGTAACCCGAAATGCTCGAGGAAGAACTTGGTCGTCCCATACATGATCGGCCGACCCGGCACGTCTTTTCGCCCGACGATCCGCACCAACTTGCGCTCACACAATGTGCGCAGGACGCCGGACGTTTCGACGCCACGAATCTCTTCGATCTCAGACCGTACGAGCGGCTGTTTGTAGGCAATAATGGCGAGGGATTCGAGCGCGGAGCGAGAAAGCTTTTGCGCCGCCTTGGCTTTATCCATCCGTTTCAGCCAGGGCCCATATTCCTGCTTCGTCACCAGCCGATACCCGCCTGCGACCTGCACAAGCTGAATACCTCGCCCGTCCTGATCTAGATCGTGCGTGAGAATTCCCAGCGCCTGAACCACTTCGGCTTTTGAGGCCGTCCCCACGATAGACATCAGCCGCGCGACCGACATCGGTTCGGGCGACACGAACAAGACGGCTTCGAGAATGGCTTTGAGTTCCCGTGCGTCGATGGCCTCCGCCTGGCTGTTCACCGCCTCGACGCCGGTCTCCTTCGCCGCATCGTCTGGCATCCCGTTGCCCTCAATCACCGACGCGCTCTCTGCGAGAGCGATGTCGTCTGTTTCTTGTTCCACAGTTGAGCTCATGCTCCCCTCCATTCAGCATCATCCAATTCTGCCGGGTCTGGTACGAGTGAAAAGGCGCGCGACACGAGAATCGGCCCAAAATGGTCTGCCTGGAATACCCGAGCCGTTCGAAGCCGCATGAGTTCCAGTAACGCCAAAAATGTGACGACAATCACGAGCCGATGGCAGGCTGGCTCGAAGAGCTCGACAAAATTCACCGACTCCTGCCCCTCCAACATTTCCAAAATCGCGTTCATCCGCTCCCGAACCGTTAAGTTATCGGGCAGGATCTCCATGAACGTCTTGCCGGGATTGCGATCCAGGATTCCCTGCAACGCATCCACTAAATCGAACAGGCTAACATTGTCCAACAGTGTCTCGTCCGATTCCAGTTCGACCGCCGGACTCTGTTCACGGCTGTAAATCTCCCGCCACAACTGCTCGTGTTCGTCCAACTGACGGGCAGCTTCTTTGAACTGCTTGTACTCGAGCAGTCGCCGTACCAATTCCTCACGCGGATCGGGCCCGTCTTCCTCATCCTCGGCCGTCTCATCGGCGGGAAGCAGCATCTTGGATTTGATCTGGAGCAAGGTTGCCGCCATCACAAGAAATTCCCCCGCAACCGTCAGATTCAGATCTTCCATCGCCTCAATATAGGTGAGGTATTGCTGGGCAATCAGGTGGATGGGAATGTCGTAGATGTTGATCTCGCTCTTCTTAATGAGATGGAGCAAGAGATCGAGCGGCCCTTCAAAGTTCTCGATGCGAACCTGATAGGGTAATTCGGTTTGTTCGATGTCGTCGAGGTGGTTATCCACAATCCGACTTATACCAGCTTTGGGGGAGGCGGAGCAAGCCTCCATCTATTAGTAGTGGTACGCGGGGTCGAGGCCTCCTCGTCACCGCCACCAAATCCGATAGGCGATCAGCAGTGCGCTGAACACCAGAAGGGAGAGGATGATCGCATACTGTACTGTCTGATTTCCGAACCCTAGGGATGCTTGTTCGGTCGCCGATCTGGTCGCTCTGGTAAACTCTGAACCTTTCTCGAAAGAGGCTTTGGAGAAATCGTCTCGTCCCTTAAACGACGCATCGGAAAAATCCGCCGTCGACCGGAACGTGGCCCGGCGAAAATCGGCGTCCCTATCGAACAGGGTAAAGGTAAAATATGCCTCCTGGTCGAACGTTGCGTCAGAGAAATCCGCCTGGCCCTGAAAACGGGTTCCGGAAAACCCGGTGCCCAACTTGAACGAGGTGCGCGACAGATTGGCATCCTTCTCGAAGACCACCTCCAAAAACTCCGCCAGCCCGTTGAACCCCGACTGCTGGAATGTGACCGGCCCCTGGAAGACAGAGCGGTGAAATCTCGTATGCGGGCCAAACGCCGTGTTCTCAGCAAACACGTCGCGCAGAAATCGCCCCTGCACAAAATAGCTCTCCCGCAAGAACCGCGCACCTGACAACGTCACCGGCTGCATAAACACGGCCCGTGAGAGATCCACTAGCTGCTCAAATCTAGTCCCGCTGAACGTCACTGGCCCCTTCACTACCAGCAGCCCTTCTGTCGATCCGTGCCTGATCGCTCCGCGCACCACCGAATTGACGATCGTCATGGAGCCGGGAATCACGCGTGCCTCGCGTCCCTGCAGCTCCTTCATCCCCTCAAGCTCGGGTGGCAACGGACCCACGGACAACGTATCCAGCGACAGATCGCCGCGAATGACCACCCCTGAAAGATCGATCCCCCTCCCTTCCTTGAACGCCTGCAGCAGCTGCGTCGCATCCACCGCTTGCGTCTCTCGCTCTTGCTCCGTGCAGTCGGCGCCCAGATGACGCGTCAACGCCATTCCCGGTCCTGAAGCAGGCGTCTCCACCTGACAGTTCGAGGCCACGGCATCGAGCGGCAGCCAGAGAATAGCCAGCCCTCCCACCAACATTCCTATAACGACCCGATTCATCATGCAGGCCCTTATACGGAATGCCATGTCCCAACGCAAGACAGGAAACACTCACTCGCTTTACTGCCCACCTGGATTTGCTACACTTTGTAAGTCAGGTTCAACCAAATAAACGAAACAAACCAAACAAACCAGAGCAACCATCCTACGCAGGAGCCTCACAATGCCACGCCATCTTGCCGCCACCTATACATTGGTCATCACCCTCCTTTGTGGAATCCCGGTCTCGGTCCCGGCGGACACGGTCATCGAACTCCCGGTCCTGGCGGCGATTCGTCAAAACAATCTTGGCGTATTTGAAATTCTGATGATGTGGTGGGACAAGAAACCGGAGCCGAATCCCGTTCAACTACAATGGCTCCTCGCCGGCGTGCGACTGGGAAACGCGCATTTAGGCGCCATGGCTCAAGCCTTCGCCTATGCCGTCGAACGCACGCCCTCGGTCCAGCATAGCGGGACCGTCTCTGTGCAAGGGGTGGCCTATCAACCCGTTGGCAGCGACGGACCAAGCGCCGGTGCGGCTATGGCGGTGGGATTCATTGCCATGTTCAAAGGGGAGCATATTCAGCGAGGCATTGCCCTGACCGGAACCATTGAACCTGGAGGACAGATCGGCCCGGTAGGCAGCATCCCGGATAAAATCCGTGCCGCCGCACGAGAGGGGTACCGCACAGTATTGGTTCCACGAGGGCAAATTCATGACGCGCGGTGGAACCTGAACGAACTGGGATTTCAGCTCAATGTGACGGTGAAGGAAGTCGATACGATCGATGAGGCGTATGAGCTCATGACAGGCCAACGGATCTAGCAGGATGCTGAAAAAGCCCGCCAGCGCCACAGCCCGTGGCGCGTGAAGCGCGATCCGAAGTTCGAAGTTCTGGGTTCGAAGTTCCGAAAACCTCGAACCTCGAACCCTCGCCCGTCTCGCTCGGCTATCCTGCTAAGCTGTGGCTCCCTGCATGATCGCGTCATACTCCGCTTGCGTCAACCGATGCATGCCCAGCGTGAGTCGTCGAGTCAGTTCGGACTGATCGGCAATCTGCAAGACGTTGAGCAACAACGCCTGACTCGCAACGGACGAGCAGACCAACCGGCGCACCTCGTCGATTCGCACAAAGCCAAATCTGGCTTCAGTTCTCAACTCATCACTGAGGAACGCATCTAACACGGAGAAGTCCAACACAGGCGACAGGATCTGAAATTCGGCACAGAGCCCGACTTTCAGCACATACACGAGTCCATGGGACTGCACATCGAGATATGTTTGCAGATTCGTCCGAATCAGCCCGGTGCAGAGTCCCCAGAGGCCGTGCCCGAGTTGCAGCTCGGCGCTTTCCTCCGAGGTGCGTTCCCGCAAGGCCCCGGCCACGAACAAAAAATGACTCATTGGAGGTTCACCGCAGAGCAGTCAGCGGGAGGATGGTCACATGTGGGACGAACGCCACGATAACGGAACAGACTCCAGCGTCATCAGTCAGAACGACGCGATCGAGTCGTCCTGAATAGGCATCCCATGCGTGTGTCAGTGCGTGTGGTACTCGTCTGCGTCGTCTAGCAAGCCTTCTGGTTTTTCAGGAAAATCGGTGTCTTCATCTTCCCCGTCCAGCGTGAGTTCTTCTTCCACATCTTCATCGGCCTCAACAGCGATATCCACATCATCCTCGACCAGCTCTTCGTCAAGATCGGCGTCTTTCAGCATCGGCGCCCCCATCGGCCGCGATAGCAAGGACTGCTGGGACTCCTCTTCCACAAATGGCTTCGCGGACTTTTTGTCGAGGGCTGGGGCCGCTGGTTTGGACGAAACGGCTGAACCCGTCTTCACCACCGGTTTCTTCTGAACCGCTTTGGGTGCCGCTGCAGCAGGTCTCTTCGAAGCACTCTGCGCAACTTTCTTCGCAGCTGGTCTCTTGACTGCCTTCTTCACCGCGGGCTTGGCCTTGGCTTTAGCCTTCGCCTTCGCAGGCGTCTTCTTCGCCGGCTGCTTCTTGCTCTTCGCGGCAGGTTTCTTGGCTGCCTTCTTCACTGCGGGCTTTGCTTTGGCTTTGGCTTTAGCCTTCGCAGGTTTCTTCTTCGCCGATTGCTGCTTATTCTTTGCCATCGAATTTCTCCCTTCTCATCCATTGGATGTCTAACGCGGCCTCCATCTATCATGAATTTATGGGGTCTTGCAACTCACCCCTCTATCTCCTCTGACAGGAGGCTGAAAAAGTCCGCCAGCAGCAGAAGACCGTTGTTTGGTTTGTCTGGTCTGTCTAGTTTGTCTGGTTTTTGGTTGGACGAAACTAACCAGATGAACCAAATCAACCAGATAAACAAAATAAACCAGATCAACCAGATAGACCAGACAGACCCAAATACCGCTTCATATCTCTTCAGGCCTTGCGAGAATCCCAGCCCGTCGTGTAGGCTGCGGCGCGAAAACAGGTCACGTCGATCATGAAACCAGCTGTCGCTGCTCACGAACCGCTCAGCCTCACCGGAGAGACGCTTAGTCTCCTGGCCTGGCACATCCCCGATCTCGTCGCCTATCAGCACCACGAAGACGAATGGTGGTTCGCCCCCCTTGATGACAACTTGCCGCTCGTGCGCCTGAATCGCACCGGCCTCGAAATGTTACAGGCGATGAACGGCCACACGTCCGTTGGCGCACTGGTGGAAAAATACGGAACGAAGGTCTGCGGACCGGACGGACAGCCGGGACAGTGGCATTTGGAACATTGGTCCCTACCCACCTACTCCCTCTGTTACTTCGGCACAGAGCCCCCGGGCGGCCACCGGCACAAGGCCAAATGGGATCTGCTCCTCCAGCAAATTCGGGAAGGTTGGTCAGGACAGGACGGGTTCGAGGGAGAGGCGCATCTTGAAGACTTCCATCACCACGAACTGACCGACAGCGGCGAAGACGACGGCCACTTCGACCTGATCGAAACCACCGTGTCACACCTCTTCCGGGAGCCGAACGACACGCTCAATGGCTTGACCTACGGTCGGCTGCTCATGAAGCAATTGCGGAAACTGGGCTGGTTCACGCCCAAACCCCACGTCATCGTGGAGGTGGGCGGCGGACTCGGGTACCTCGCCCGTGAGCTGGGCAAGGAACTCCTGCCGTTTGAAAAACAGACCATCCGGTACATCTCCCTCGACATCACACAGCCCTTCCTCAAGCTACAAGTCACCCGTGCCAAGGCCGGAGGCTGGGGCGGCATCGGCACCCGCGCCAACGGCGAATGGCTACCCTTCAAAGACAACTCCGTCGATCTCGTCATCGACAACGAGAACATGGCCGACATGACGCCGGTGAAGTTGAGCAGGAAAGAACTCCTCGATGGAACAGGCGACAGGCCGCAGCATCAGGAAGCGTTGGATTGGATCAGACGCGTGCGGCTGCCGCTGGGCACGGACCTGCCGGAGGACGTGATCTTCAACCTCGGCCCCTTTCGATTCGTGGCGGAACTGTGGCGGGTGTTGAAACCAGGCGGCAGGGCCTTTCTCACTGAATTCGGAATCGAAGAAGGCTGGCCGGCGCCGGTCAAGCTGCCAGGCCACACGGAGTACGAAGTCCAGTACAGCCACCTGCGCCAGGCTATCCGCTGGCTGGGCTTTCAAGAACGCTATCTCTCGCTGCCGCAGTTCCTCGCCATCAAACCGGACAGCAAAGTGCTCTGCACCGGCGCGGCCTATACCATTCAGCGGTTCTGCCAGGCCATGAACAAGCCGTTCATCGTGCGTGCCTATACGGAAAAGGAATTACAGCAGGCCCTGGGTGACATGCTCCCCAAACTTCACGGTTGCCACTACCACGACGTGGCAGATCCTGCCTGGTTCGGTCTCCTCGACTTCAAAGTTTTGTTACTCGAAAAACCAGGCGGCGCCCCGAAAGCCAGCTTCTCGGAGAACCAAGGCTATCGGTGGTATTCGCAGAAGTAAGACGTGAAACGTAAGAAGTAGAACGCACTGGCGAAACAGAGGGTTTCTGCCCTACGCGACAGCTTTAGACCGGCGAACTTCCCGGATCACTCGACTGCCCACCCGATCCTCCGCCACATCGATATCGTAGCGGCTTTGCAGGTGAAGCCAATAGCGAGGACTCTGGTCGAGATACCGGCCAAGCCGTAACGCCAACTCAGCAGTCATGGGACGTTGCCCACGCACCACATGGCTGATCCGCATCGCAGGGACACCAAGTTCCTGCGCTATGCGATACTGTGACAACCCCAACTCATCGAGAATCTCTTTGAGGTAAACACCGGGATGTATTGGGGCGATGCGGGACTTAGCCATAGATCCTCCTCAATGATAATCTACGATCTCCACTCGTTCTGCATGCCCATCTCGCCACAGAAAACAAATTCGCCACTGGTCATTGATACGAATACTGTGCTCTCCCTTGCGATCACCCTTCAGAGCCTCAAGCCTATTCGAGGGTGGAAACCGAAGATCCTCCAGCCTAACAGCCGCGTCGATCGCATTGAGCCTCATGAACGCTCGCTGCTGGATCTCTCGCGGAAACCTCTTCACGAACTCGCGATTGAAGACTCGCTCAGTATTCGCGTCTCGGAAGGACTTAATCACGCCAAATGGTAAACAACTTGTTTACTAGACGTCAAGCCTAGCTCCACGACGTGGTAGATCCTGCCTGGTTCGGCCTCCTCGACTTCAAAGTCTTGTTACTCGAAGAACCCGGTGGGGCTCCGAAAGCACGGGGAAATCAGATCGACCAGACGCCCTTTGTACTCGCGCAACGCGCGGCCTCAGAAGGATGAGGAGGGAGCGGCCAGGTGCCCTCCTTGCTCGCAGAACGCGCACGATGAAACGGTGCTCGTCCCATGCGCGCAGTCGAGGGCAACCTTGGCCTCTCCCCTGAAGTGATGTAGAGAGAGGGAGGGAGCCCCTCGTTAGACGCGCGCAGTGAAGGACTGTCTGGTCACCCTGCTTAGAGAGTAACGGGGAGAGCACGGAAAGAAATCGTTCGATCGGAAGACGAGATGTACGATTGCAAGACCCTGCCCCTGAATGCCGCTCGCGGGCTGCAATTAGGTTTTCGATGGGTTCTTCAGCCAATTACGCAACGCAACGCGCGTCAGGCCCCAGAGCTCATTGTTGAGCTCCATTTCGTTCTCCCCAGGGGGGTCCCACCCGGAGTAGAAGTCTTGGTCGAGTTGCATTAACTCGCTTCCATGAAGAATGCGCGACCGAAGCGCGTACATCTTATTGCGTTGACTTTTAAGAGTGTCGCCGGGGGTATATCTCTCTAAGATGGCTCGAAACTTCTCCGTGGCACCCGGCACTTCGTGTTCAGTAAGCTTGTGACAAGATGGACACTTGAATTGATGCCGATCACCGCGCTCTGTCAGTGACTCGATTGCCGAGATCAGCGCTGCAAAGGATACAGACACAGATGTGTCCCATTGGCGCGATGCCATGTCCATCCAGAAGGTAGCCCTGTCGAACTTCGCACGATTCTCCCCTGATAAGGCCATGTAGCAACAGATCGACTGGTCAAGGTCAGCAGGGACACGCAAACCTTTTCCATCATGGCCAACCTTGGTGTAGTACTCTTCGGGCTCCACTTCCTCTAGCAGTTCGTCGGCAGGTGGCGATAGCTCATCAAGCACGATTTTGTCTAGCTTCGCAAAGAAGAATTTCTGAAGCCATTTGCTCTCATGATGACCGTCATCGCACGGCACGTTTGCCCAGAAGTGTGCGGATCGGTTCGACTGAAAGCTTGTATGGCCCGCAAGTAGAACGTTGAGGAGAAGGGTCAGGTTGCGCTGGTCCCTCATTCTTCGGTGATTGGTAACTGGCCAACAATCGGTTACCTTTATCGGAAACTCAAGAATGAATGGGTGATCAGCCATTTCAACATTGGCGCGTGGCGCATGCTCAGGCGGTGGGAGTATCTGTACCCCTGAATGATTTCCCCTCCATGAACCCAGCACACGGAAGCTACTAAAACTATAATCACGTCCTATCTTCAACGGCGCCGCAAGAATTGACTCCTCGATCTCTTTGCTAATCTTCATCCATTCGGCAGCCTCAAACGCTTCACCAGGCTCTATCGCGACGATTTTCTTCTCGCGAAAGGTGAGCGCAACTTGGCACGAAGAACGCGCAAGCGGAAGATAAAACTTATTGGGATTACTGGAAATATCATCGTACTGGCCTGGTCTTCCTATCCGCTCGTATAGAAGAAGCATCAATTCTGCTGAATCGAGGTCTTTCCACTCATCTCTAAGAAGATTGGGTCTTCTCCTTCCCGAGTGGGTG
>JANYEF010000390.1 GCA_025363325.1 Nitrospira sp.
CGACCCAAAACTGGCTGTCGTATTTCTTTTCCAATTCATTGAGGCGTCGGGCAAGCCCCTTGTTGGAGCTAATCATCTCTCGAAGCTGAACGAACGTTCTCATGATGGCGATGTTCACCTGAATCGCGCGCTCGCTATGGAGCACGCTTGAGAGCATGGCCACGCCTTGTTCGGTGAACGCATAGGGTCGATATTGTCTTCCACCTCTACTTTTTGAGGTCACAAATTGTGACCTCAAAGCAGTCGTTTCTTCGTTTGCAAGTTGGAACATAAAATCACCTGGGAAGCGGGTGGCGTTTCTTTTCACAGCTTGATTGAGCACTTTCGTGGGCACTCAGTACAGCTTGGCCAGATCTGTATCCAGCATCACTCGATGTTCACGGATCAGCAGAATGTTTCGCTCAACCTGTTGGCTCAATACTGGCAAGGTCATGTGTTTTCTCTCACGGCAGGAAGGTAGGTTTTCTGGTGACAGAGAAATACCGATTCTGAATTGGGAAATCAACGGACAGCACGTTGAAATGGAAGTATTTACAGGTGGTTGCGAAGGGCGACCGATTTGAAGGGGCGTGGTACGTGAAGCGCTAACGAGTCGGAGTCGTTCGCCTGGGAACTGTTCGGCCTTCTTCTAAATCTTGGAGGTCAGACCAAGCGGTAAGGTCGGTGCGGGAAGAATCGACGGCGTCTCTGAGCTTGTTGAAGTATTCCTGCTTTTTGGGGGTACTCGGTCCGCGATTCAGCATCATTCGGTTCCATGCTTCCAACTTGGCTGAAGGATGCGCTTTCGCAGTCTGTGTGAACCATTTCGCCACTGCTTCGTCTGATGGATTGGGTTTGACGGCTGCGGTGAACTGGTCGGCCGTGATCCCTGTGAACTCCATGAGCCGGTCATCCATGGGGCAGGGGTAGATGTATTCCCCCTCGGTCTTGGCCAATACGGCGCGGCACTTGTCGATCATGCGCGCGAGATGGACATAACCCTCCATCTTCACGCGCATGCTGCGAGGAAATGAGCTTCGAAGGTCCATCAGATTCCAGTTGAAATCCCCCTCACCGTCGCCTCTCCCCATGGTGGGGAGAGGGCGGAGAGAGCAAATCTTAGATCAGCTTGTGATTCGTGAACGTCAAGTTCTTCACGATCACTCCGCCATTTTCGTATGTAATGATTCGGCGGGTGGCCGGTAAGTCCGATGATCCGATGCGGACATGGGTGTCGGTGAAGCTTTCGACGTTGTTCAGCTTCCCGTCGGTGGGTGAATAGTAGTACACGCAGTACTTCGTCGTCAGGTTCTTCTGGTCCTGGGTGACGGAGCTTTCTTCGACGTTGATCGTAAAGGCGAAGGGGGTCATGCCCGGATGCGCCATGGTGCGATTGATCTGGGTGATGCGATTGTCTTTGACTCGATAAAACGAGTTCGACCCGTGAATGATCAGTTTCGTGCCGAACGGATGCCCGTCCTCTTCCATGGTCAATGAGTATTTGCCGTCCGATTCTTCGAAGGTTCTTGGGCCACGGTGTACCGCGATCATGCCGAGCTGTTCCTGCGCCCACTTCTGTACGTCGGCCTCTCCCAGTTGAACCGATACTTCGCGAGGGCCTTTCACCATGACGGGGCCGCTGGTTTCTTTGCCGTTCACATTTACGGTCAGGTCGGCCGTGAATCCCGTAAAGTCTTTCTGCCAGCGCGAGGTCTTTTCGAAGGCTTGCCGAAGTATCTCGCGGGCTTTCGGGTCGTCGGCGACGGTCGGCTGATTCGGCTTCTGATGTTCCATTGATGATCTCCTTCGTGAGTCGAATGATCGAATAAGCGGTGCATTATACGCTTGAGGTGAAACGTGCCACAAGCCTCGCAAGCGTATGATGGGCACGATCCAAAGCTCGAAGTTCGAGGTTTGACGTTCCGAAAACCTCGAACTTCAGACCATGAACCCTCGTTCGTCTCGCCTGTTTCGCGGGGTTACCTTCTTGAGTCTATATTTAAGCGCTAGAAGAAGATGAACATTTCGAGTATACTGCGCCACGCGGGGGCTCTATACCCACGTAGAATGAAAGGACGGACATGGAACGACGGGCTGCTTCCCATACCGAAGAAGAAGAGATGAATCATCGCCGCCGGTTGCTGAATGCCGCAAAGAAAGGCGATCAGAAGGCCATTGCCAAGCTCTTAGAGCTCTATCAAGTGCGTATCCATAGTGGCGATATGGTTCAGAAGTTGAATAAAACATCTGCGACGCACAAACTTCAGGCTCAGCTCGCTGAAGGGAAACCTGTGAAGGGTGGGTCGGGGAGCCACGGTAAGAAGACTGCCCCTGCGAAGCCTGCTCCAATAAAACCCGCACCTGCGAAAGCCATAGCCGTTCCTGCCATCTCGAAGGCAAAGGCTAAGCCAAAGGTAAAACCAATTGCTCGACCAGCCAAAGCAGCAGTAAAGAAACATAAGAAGTAGTGAGGAGTCTGTCCGAGTGATGCCGTTCTACTGCGGCAAACGATCTGCAAGTATCTGCGTCGTTCTCGGCCCGAAAAAA
>JANYEF010000507.1 GCA_025363325.1 Nitrospira sp.
CCTCTGGGGTACGTTGAGGGTCTGAACGATGCGAGAACGCTGCTGGCGGACATTTTCAGCATTCTGCTATAGCCGGCTGCTCGCGAAGGTATCACAGGTCTTAGGGTCGCCTGTCTCCAGGCCTTTTCGAAGCCAGGTCATCCGCTGTTCAGAGGAGCCGTGTGTCCAGCTTTCCGGTTGGACGTAGCCTTGTCCCATCTTTTGGAGCCGGTCGTCTCCGATGGCGGCGGCGGCTTTTAAGCCTTCTTCGAAATCGCCTGGCTCGATCAGGTTCCGCTCACGCTTGGCGTGGTGGCCCCAGACGCCGGCGAAACAGTCGGCCTGCAGTTCCATTCGCACTGATAAGGCATTTCCCTCTCGTTCAGAGGCTTGGTGCTGGAGGCGCGTCACCTTCTCTGCAATGCCCATCAGGTTTTGCACGTGATGGCCCACCTCATGGGCAATGACATAGGCTTGCGCAAAGTCGCCGGGAGCACCCAGGCGGTGGGACATCTCGTTGAAGAAGGAGAGGTCGAGATACACTTTGTGATCCACAGGGCAGTAGAAGGGACCGACTGCGGACGAGGTGGTACCGCAGGCAGACTGGACTGCGCCTGTGAAGAGGACGAGTCGCGGGTCTTCATACCGCGGACCAAAAAGTTGTCTCCAGGTGGTTTCTGTGTCGGCGAGGACAACTGAGGCAAACTTGCCCAATTGGTCGTTGGGCGATCCGGTCGGTGCGGGTTCGTCGGAGGGTGCCGATGATTCCGTCACGCTCTGGACACCGTTGAGCATGTTCATGAGGGTCAGGGGATTGATGCCAGTGAAATAGCTGACGGCGAGTACCAGGACGATGCCGCCAATGCCGAGGCCACCCACTCCGCCGACCCGAGCTGGGCCCATACCTCGACGATCTTCGACGTTGTCGCTTTCGCGTTGTCCTTCGATTCGCATAGGAGATCCTCCTCGATCGGGCCGGAATCAGGCCGGTTCCTTTTCCATCGATTGAATGAACTTGTCGGCTTCAGCAATGGAGCGGTTCATGTCTCGGACCAGTCGATCGACCTGGGCGTCGACCTTCACCAGCTCTCCTTTGATGGCGGCCAACGCGCGCGCATTGAGGTTGTGTTTCAGGTAGAGCACTTGGTCGCGGAGCGGCCTCAAGACCGGATCGATACGCTGCTCAGCCCGATTCATGGCGCCGAGCATGTCTTTGTAGCGAGTTTTGGTTTGGCTGAGCTTCACTTCGCTCTTCCGGCGCAAGTCCGCACTGGAATATTGGCCGAGTTCGGTCTCCCATTCCGAGAAGAGCGCATCGGCCACGCTTTCGACGTCTCTGATGCGTTTCCGCACCTTCTCGGCGCTATCTTCGCTGTTTTGCAATTCGCTGTTAAGTTTCTTATACGTGGTTTCCAGATCTCCGCCTTGATAGGCCACGACCTTCCCAAATTGATCCAAGGCACTTTGAATGTCTTTTTTGGCGTCTTCCTGCGCGTCACGCGCGGATTTGACACGGCTGCTCAAGAGATCGCGCTTGGCGTAGCCCATTTTATCCATCGCGGCGATATAGGCGGTGTCACAGGCGGAAAAACCAAGGGGTATCATGAGGAGCATGACCATCAGCGCGAGTCTCAACATCATAGGCACCGCAGTTGGCGAAGCGAGACCAATTCCTACGCAGTGATCTCGAAGATCGATCATGTGATGCATCATAACCGAAGCAGGGAAGAGGGGGAAGGCCCTGATTGAAGAGGGAGGTGCCCACCATGGGTGAGCACCTCCGGAGTGCGGTTGGCTATTTCGCTGACGACGTGGTGGTTTCTAGTTGGCCTGCAATATGTTTGAGGTCCTTCGGGTACAGCACGATTTCAATTCGACGGTTGGATGATCGCCCTTCTTCGGAGTCGTTCGAGGCGAGGGGGTGCGTGTCCGCGTAGCCGACTGCGGAGAGGTACTGACGGTCCACCCCTCCCTGATCGATCAGGTAACGCACGACGGTCGTGGCTCGCGACGCCGAGAGTTCCCAGTTTGTCTTGAAGCGATCTTGCAGCTTCGAACTGATGGGCACATTGTCGGTGTGGCCTTCAATTCGAATCTGTTTGTCCGTGATTTTCCCCAAGACGTCGCCGACCTGCTTCAGCACTTTGATGCCGGCCGGTTTCACTTGGGCCTGCCCGGAATCGAACAGGACTCGATCCACCATGTTGATCGTCAGGCGGTCCCGTACTTGTTGTATGGTGATATTGCCCTTGGAAATTTCGTCTTGCAGCGACTTGGAGAGTTCTTCCTGTGTGCGAGTCAGACGTTTGATCTCTTCTTCTTTGGCCAGCCGTTCTTGCTCTAAGGTTGCTGCGAGTTGTGATTGTTCCTGCCGAAGTTGCTCACGCTCCTTCGCGATGCGGGCGGCGTTCGCCTCAAGCTCAGACGCCTGCTTCTGTAGCGTGGCAATTTCTTCCTGGGCCGAGGCACTGCCGCTCGCGAGCTTCTGTTCGAGGTCTGTGATGTGACCGCGCACGTTGCCGAGTTCGCTGTTCAATTGCCCTTTCTCCTTTTCCAGGCCGTCCAGGCGGGACTGCAACTCGCTTGAGCGCGCCTCAAGCGCTTCACGTTCTTGGGCCAACGAGGCCGCCTGCTGTTCGGCGGCTTTCCGCTGACTGGCTTCCTGGTCCAGATTGTGTTGAAGCCCGGCCAATTGCTGTTGCAGCTGTGCGGATGTTTTCTTCGCGGCCTCAAGTTCGGTGAGCGTCTTTGTGTGGGTTCCCGTGCTCACGCATCCCCCCACGGCCATTGCACACAGCATGGCCAATGCGGGGGCCCGGAGTGGCAGGGTTCGATCGATTGAAATTGGTCGCATCGTTTCCTCCTTTATATGATGGCGAACAGACTTTCGAAAGGGGAGCAAGCTCAATGCCCAATGACTCGGAAGCGCGTGTGAAGGGAACGGCTCATTTCTCATGGAGTTGGAGAGGGAATTGTCGCCTGCGGTGTGTGGGAAGTAAGAGTACTGGAGCCTACTGCCACAAGCACTGTAGGGTCTACCCTACAGATTCTCAGTGCTATGGCTATGGTTTACTGTTGGGGCAGCTGGCTGCTTCAAAGAGAAACGGAGATCGGTTGTCTACTGTACATATTGTATCGGAGCAGATGGGGCACAGCAGATGCTGTGCCCCGAAGTACGGGCTTACTTGCCGCCCATGTCCTTCTTCTCATCCTTCTTCTCGTCTTTCTTCTTTTCGTCATCCATCTTGCTGCTGGTTGTATCCTTCTTCTCCTTCAGCTCCTTCTTGTCCTTCTGCTCGGTAGGAGCTGGTTCGCTGGCGAAGGTCATGGGCACGCCGAATCCAACGGCGAGAAATGCGGCTAAGACCACCATGTGTATAAATCGAGTCATGATGAAACCTCCTTGGTGAGTAATAGTGGGTGTCACCTCGGACACGCCACCTGATGAAACTCTTGCTGTGCGAGGCAGCTAGTAGGGACAGTGAGCAAGTGTGATGCCGGGAGATGCGTTGCTTCAAATGCACCATATAACCCAATCGCCCACGCACGAACTCCAGGTTTTTTCAGTGATTGGGAGAGGCAGGCGTGGATAGGAGGCGTCGGAGGAAATGATGTCTACCATTGAGAGTGGTGAGGCCTGTAGGGGGAGACCTGCAACCATACGGTTGCCATGATGGAAACTGTATGGTTGCCGCGTGGAATGTCGAGGTCGCTCATTGTGCTTGTCGCAGGGGTTGGATATAGTACGCACATGTCGTCTAGGTTTCTGACAGTATGGGTTGTGGTTTTCTCGCTCATCGCCGTGGGCTGCGCGTACTCTCCAGTCGGGATTCCTGAAACCCTGGAATCTCACATTGATAAGAACCTGACATTCACGGAAGTGCTTGCCTCACCCGAGTCGTATACAGGACGTCTCCTGCTGCTCGGCGGTGAAGTCCTCAAGGCGAAGCGACTCAAAGAGGGGACGCAGGTCGAGCTGTTGCAACTTCCCCTCAACCTGGATCAAGAGCCGACGACGGACTTCACGCAATCGCAAGGGCGAGTATTGGTTCTGCATCAGCAGTTCCTCGATCCGGCAACATTAACGCCAGGGATGCTGGTGACGTTCGTCGGCGAGGTCAGCGGGGCCATTATCGAAAAGATGGATGAAGTCGACTATCGCTATCCCACATTGACGGTGAAACACTGGTATGTCTGGTCTCCTGCCACCTTTGACAACCGGCTGGGTGGACCCCCTTTCGGCGTCTACGGTGGGATGGGCGTTGGCGGAAGGTCTCGCGGCGGCGGAGGAATTGGAATCGGGTTCTGACGCAGAGACGATCTTCCCTCGTCCTTCCACTTGTGAATCGCGCACTCTCCAGAGTTCACACCATTGCCTTCAACAAACCCTACGGGGTCCTGCCCTGCTTTACCGATCCGGAGGGGCGGTCGACGTTGGCTGACTATATCGATCTACCTGGCGTCTATGCCGCTGGGCGTCTCGACTTGGATAGCGAGGGGCTCCTGCTTCTGACGTCGGACGGTACGTTGGCACATCACATCACGGACCCGCAGCATAAGTTGCCGAAAGTGTATCTCGCGCAGGTCGAACGCATTCCGAACGAGGAGGCCTTGGAGCAGCTGCGAAAGGGAGTGGTGCTGAACGGCAAGGAGACCAGGCCTGCTGAAGTACGTCTGCTGCAGGACGATCCGCAGTTGTCCGATCGCCCGGTGCCCATCCGCTTCCGCAAGAACGTGCCGACCGCCTGGGTGGAGATCACACTACGTGAGGGGCTGAACAGACAGGTCAGGCGCATGACCGCCGCAGTGGGCCATCCGACGCTGCGACTTGTGCGGGTGGCGATCGGGCCGATTGTGCTGGGCGACCTCCAGCCCGGCCAATGGCGGGATTTGACGAGTCGTGAGATTGCGCAGATCTATTCCGCTTCTGCTCGTCGATAAATCCGGAGGCATTTAGCAGGATGCTGAAAAAGTCCGTCAGCGGCGTTCTCGCTTCGCTCAGAGGCTTAACGTACCGAAGCGTACGCCTCACCTCTTCGCTCACTGCGGCCTTGCTTGGGAAAAGGCGCGTCTCGGCGTGCCAGGGTTGGGCGGGTGAGAAGTCTGGACTTTTTGAGCTTCCTGCTCGCTGTGTGAGCGCGTTAGTCATGGGCCTGTTGATTGGTCTCGTCGGCTGTCAGACGAGAGGCGTGCGGACACTGCAAGGGCTGCCCTGTTCGGAGATCGAACAGCAGATCAATCTTTCAGACAGGATCGATACCCTCAACCGACTGGCCGATGCCTTTGCGGGGCGGTGCTATGACACCGTAATCGTTCATGGCGAGAAGGCCCGGTCGGAATTCCGGCACAAGAATTTCTCCCTCATGAAGGAGACCGGCAACGTCTTCGTTCCGGAGGGCTCCTTCATCGATTACGTGTTGGAAAGTTATGAGCGAGGCTATCTCAGCCTCTTACTGGCGGCGAGCTATGCGAACGTACAGAAACCGGAGGATGCGAAGGTCGAACTCAGGCAGCTGGATCATGAGCTGTTTACGCCACTCTATAATTACGGCGAAGACCCGGTGAATCTTTTGTTGTCGGCTGTGTTATGGGAGCGAGTGGGGGAGGTGAATGAGGCGCGCGTCGATTGGCTCCGGC
>JANYEF010000530.1 GCA_025363325.1 Nitrospira sp.
CCTGAACAAACCGGCGGCATGGGCAGCGGGCTCCGATGAGATCGACGCTCTGCCGGATCGCGTTGGGGCTGTGGATCGTGACGATTGGGGTGGCTATCTGGTTCTTCGTGCAGGGGTGGACGGCGCAGGGTACAGATGGACGGATGCAAGTCGTATTGGCACCGGCAGAGCGAGACTTGATCTTGGGCGAGATGCGGATGCTCTTGAAGGCGGTTCATGGCGTGGTCACAGGCCTGGCCGGCCAGGGCCAGGAGGCTGATCGAACGCAGATGGAGCAGGCGGCCCGCTCGGCAGGAATGCACATGGCTGCAGACGTGAATCCGGCGCTCATGGCGAAATTGCCCCTTCCCTTCAAACAAATGGGGATGTCGATTCACAAAGATATGGATGCCCTGGCGGATGCGGTTGTCCAGAAAGAGACCCCTCAACAAATTCTGCAGCGGCTGTCGAGCATGACAGCGCGCTGCACGACGTGCCATGATTTGTATCGATTCTCCACAGAGCGTTAAACGTGAGACGTGAAAGGTTAAACGTGAAACGTATCTTGGGGGAGAAGAGCGTATGGCATATAGCATATAGCTGATGGCGGGGAACAGGAGCTGATAGCGAATGGCTAATAGCATATAGCACGAACAAAGAAAGTTCTGCTTTTCTGTAAATGCAATCGGCCATAAGCCATACGCTATATGCTCTTTTCTTCGGACGAGATGCGAGGAGGGTGACATGAAACTCACAGCCGCATACCATGGTGGGACTCGCCATGACATTATCAGCGGTGCTCACCGAGTTGTGACCGATCAGTCGATCGAGGATGGGGGACAGGATGCCGGCATGAGTCCTGTCGAACTCTTCGTCGGTTCACTAGCCAGTTGTGTGGGTTATTTCATGGGTCGCTACTGTGACCGCCATCAGATCTCGACCAAAGGGTTGAGCGTCGAGGCGGAATGGACCATGGCGGAACAGCCGCATCGGGTGGGCCAGGTCACACTTGTGATTCACTTGCCGCACCGCGTCACGGCCGAACACAGCGAGCGACTCCTCAAGGTGGCGCATGGCTGCACCGTGCATCAATCCATCGCGGTGGCTGCCGGCGTGGCGATTGAACTCAATCCCCATCACCGTGGGGAGAAGCCATCGTGAAAGAAGAGCCGGCATCCCGGTTTCTGTCGCGGCGGACCTTGCTGGAAAGGGTGAAGCGCGCGGACCGGCTGGTCTCTCTTGTTTATTTGGTCTGTTTGGTTTGTTTGGTTGAACGAGACTAACCAGATGAACAAGACAGACCAGATGAACCAGATCAACCATCATACGTCTCGCTCGTCCCGCACGTCTCGCTTCTCGCGCCCGCGATTGACGAACGACGAGCGACGAATCGGAAAGGACTGAAGGATGCCGACACCGCAGCCAGGCGTGCTCCCCGCAGGGGGTGCCCATGCCTATTTTCTGACGTTTACGGTTGCCGACGGTGCAGAGCGCACAGCCTTGAGCAAGGCGATACGGGATATTCTACCGTCAGCGCGGGCTCTGGCCACGAAAGCGAAGACGGCCAGGCTCCTGTGTACTCTCGGCATCGGCTCTGAACTCTGGGACCGGCTCTCTCCGGCGAGCCGCCCTGCCGGACTCCGGCCGTTCCGCGCCCTCAAGGCAAATGGTCGAGTCGCACCGGCAACGGGAGGGGATCTTTTTCTGCAGATTTCCTCTGGCAGTCATGACCTGAATCTCGATCTCGCGATGGGACTCGTGCGGCGATTGCAGCCGTTGGCGAGGGTGACTGAGGAGATCCATGGGTTCCGGTATCGGGATTCACGGGACTTGACCGGATTCATCGACGGAACCGAGAACCCCAAGGGAAAGGGCAGGGCGGTCGCCGCCCTGATCGGAGAAGAGGACCGGCGCTTTATGGGCGGCAGTTACGTCGCGGTCCAGCGCTATGTCCATGATCTTGAACGATGGCGCAGGTTGGACGACCGAGAGCAGGAACAGATCATCGGAAGGACGAAGCGGGGAAGCGTCGAGCTGCCCAAAGCGAAAAAGCCCCAGACGGCCCACATCAGCCGTGTCGTAATCGAGCAGGACGGCGCGGAGTTGCAGATCCTTCGGCAGAGCTACCCGTGGGGGACGGTCCGCGAAGCAGGGCTCTACTTCGCCGCCTACACGAAGTCCCTTGATATCTTCGACTTGATGTTGGCCCGGATGATGGGAGTGACGGTCGACGGGCTGCACGATCGCCTCATGGAATTCAGTCGAGCCGTCACTGGCGCGACATTCTTCGTGCCTTCCTTGGAGACGTTATCATCTCTCAAGCAATGACGGCATCACCAGCAAAGGAGCGTGACCCGATGGCGACATTTATTATTTCCGGCAGTCGAGGCACAGACGATCCGACCATGGCGACCTTGCCCTTCATGGCAGCGAAGGTTGCGAAGGAGCAAGGGCACGAGGTCGTGCTCTGGCTCTGGAATGAAGCCGTGACGCTCGGGCGCAAAGGAGCCGCGAATCATGTGACGGGGGTGAATCTGACGCCGCTGAAAGATCTGTTGGCAGCCGTGCAAGCCGCGAATATTCCCATCTGGGTCTGCGGGGCCTGCGCCGTGGCGCGGCAGATCGGCGCCGGGGATCTCGTTGCGGGCGCGACGATCAAGGGCATGCCGGACTATATCAAGGCTGTCGCTGAACGTGACCGCAACGTGGCATTCTAATACCGTAGCGAAGAAAGGAATCTCTGTATGTCAGCCGATGACGAATCGACCGGGAAATTAAAAAACCGCAAGAATCGAGTTGATGGGACGGCCATCGACGAGTTCGCTGCAAAGGACGGGCATCTCGATGCCAATGAGCTTGAGACCATTCCCACGATGGTGCCGCGGGAAGGGGACGGTTACCGGCTGCCGCGTAG
>JANYEF010000541.1 GCA_025363325.1 Nitrospira sp.
GATCCTGTCGCTCACTCTGATCCTGCCCGATCAGGTCATCTTCAAAGCCTACGTCGAAGTTTTGCGGCTAGATCCCATCCCGCATCACGTCGATACCTACCGCCTACACACCCGCTTCGTCAGGATGACCACACAGAATCAGGAATTATTGATCAGACATATCATACGTTTTCAACGCGACCACCTCGAAAAACACTATTCCGCATAATACGCGCAATGCCCACTTGCATTCACAGACTGGGCCATCACCATCCGCGTCGAAGAAGTCCCAACCACCTTCAGCACCAAAATCCTAACGCCCCATGCCATCACATAAGGAGACAGTTCTCGCCACCTGACTCCTGCCTGTCCTCTTTATCTCTTCAGTGTAACTGAGACGCCTAACGACCTACCGTTCAGCGGCAGGGACGCCGCCCTGTTTACGTCGCAGCTTTCCGGTGCGTCCGCGCGGCAGCCCTGTCCGCCTGCAACGTCCTATTAGGTGAGCTCTGCATCGCCAGGTCCATCATCGTCCTCGGAGATCATCTCCAGTCGTTCAAATGTGAAGCTCTCCGGACCGATGTCCTTCTCAATCCGCAGCATGGGTGTTTTTGCCGCCGCTTCCCATACGGCGTCCGGGTTGTCTACGCTTGACCAGCTATCGTCGCGGCGAAGAGGGAGGTCCTTGTCGGTTATCGCTACCCTGGCGCGAATCGTTCCGGCTCCCCTATTGAAAATTCCGCGACCCTGAGAAAACGAAAAGGTACCGAGCCATCCGGTGCGGCGAGCAGCATAGGCGCACGTCAAGGAGCCCACGGGACACCAGTACGAGTCCCCCAGTCGCACCTTCATACCAGGGCGAGCAACGTCCAGCTGGTGCAACACCCCTGGGGTACGGTTCGCAGCTTTGGCATTCCAGGCGGTTGCAAGGAGTTCGCTGATTGCCGTTGTGGTCAGTCCGCCATCAACCGAGGTTAGCCATTTGCCAGCGTCATGGTCCAAAGAAATCGGCTCGGGGTTCGGGGCATCAGCCACAAGAGCCATATCGAGCGACACGTCTCCGGTGAATTCAACCCAGAGAAGCGGAATTCGAAGATCAGCACCCCACTTGCGGTGCTGTATATCGTGCGCAGTGCAAAGGTCGATGTTCAGCTTACGCCCATACTCCATCGCGGTCGACGTGAAGCCGCTACTGCAGATCAAGACACCCTTTGCTGCGCGTACGTCCATGATGACAGCTTGGAATTCGCCGACAACATTTATGTCCGCGGGACGTGCAAGGTTCTTCGCTTGAACAATGATCAGGATGTCATGGCCTGCGACGGCCGTCCTGATCGAGACATCGATCTGCCGATCGGTACCGGATTCCAGCCCACGAATCTTGTCATCGTGAGTGACGACCGCGCCCGTTCCCATCTCAAGGTCGGCGTAGATTTCAGCGGCAAGTTTTTGGTAGTCGAGCCAGTCTGGGTCTGCCATCGCAAGGTTCCATATTGGGATCTAGCTTCGCGCTTGTCACGGGAAGTCGCAACGAAGACGAGGCCATCTCTTGACTTTGCACTTGACTGCCTGGCGACCAATAAAATCCACCCATCCACCTCTGAGTAGTAACAGGCCCTGCAGCAGTCTCAAGTCAAGCAATGACCCATTTACGATTCTCGAAACTCTTGGACGAATTGCTCACATCCAGCGTGTGCGCGTAAGCTGGTGTCGGCGGCGCACCGAATCCAGTTGCGGACGGTCTTGTGGTTACGTGCGGCCCTCACGCGGCGGCCCGTGGAGCCGAAGATCAGATTAAGAATACCGAACCGTTCGGGCAGGGCTCGCGGTTCCCCCGAGCGCCCCTACCTCCGGGGTCGAACTTGGTGACGGGTCTTGGGGCGAGTTCATGTTTTGAAGCTAGCTCCCGCCTGGAACCGTTGATTGGGTTCGCGAAGAATCTGCTGCCTAACAGACTGCCCTTCGGCTGCGGGGGCCTGCCGAAGCCGCCGCCAACATGGCCAAACATACCCGGCAGCGGCTGAGGTGTTTAGGACCTCGTCACTGCAGCCAAGGCGGAGCTGGCGTACCCAAGGCCTCGTGGAGATCGCGAATAACGGCGGTGGCGACAGCCACTGCCCAACCTGCTCTCATATCCAGCAATTCGCCCTTCGTCGGTAATGGTCGTTCGTCGGGGGGTTGCTTTGCTGTGCCAGGTCGGCTCGATCTGGCGTGAAGTAGCCAGTTGCGCTGTTCTACGAGCTTCGCAAGCTCGCGCCATTGGGCGTTGCCAAAGTCGGGACTCGCGGGAATGGCCCCTTCCTCACGGAGCTGCTTGATGACCCTCTTCCACCGCTGAATAATCGGGGTGCGGTCGTTTGCCCGGAAGAACTCGCCCAAACGTCCGAAACCCACCCTTACGTCATCGCGTACCCACTCGACGAGGTAACTCTCTATCATTGCTTGAGCGAAAACGATCTCTCGTCGTCGAGCTCCGTGATTATTCGGCAAGTCTGCCTGTAGAACGGCATCCGCATACCACTCAGGAGCCCATGTCTCGGCGAACCATGCCTGGAGGTGTCCCTGGAGCACGGCCAAGGGTCCCACGATGGTTCCAGACAGCTGTACAGTTACGTCAACCTGTTCACTCACCTAAACCCTCTCGTTCCCAGAATGGTGCCGTCTACCTATTCGGTCTCCTGTGGACTATCCTTGCAGCATAGCGAGGTAGGCTACGCATTCCGATAGGAGCAAAGTGTACTTCGAAACCTAACACTTATTCAATTTGCTCCCCCTTCGTCTACCGGCGATAGACTGCGCACTCTGCAGCCTATCCGGCTATCAGCCCGCAGCATACGGCGGCGAAGATGGGACCATCTCACAATAACCCCTTTTACGCATTGAGCGAGCACCTTCCCCTTACCTCCTTAAGGTCATGGGCTGAATGGTTCCCCCACTGCGCCCGTCGA
>JANYEF010000064.1 GCA_025363325.1 Nitrospira sp.
CGGTCGGTCACCGGCAGAAACTTCCGATATTCTTCGATCACACCACGCCAGCGATTCATCGCATTACTCGTCCTTGCCCTCGACCCGGATCAAGGTAGTGGGCTCGGAGATGAAGGCCATGCGATTGATCGCTCGCAATGCCGTTTGGACATCACGCTCCGTGGCTGTATGGGTTTTGATCACGACCGGAACCGTCTGCCCTTCGCGTCGTCCCTGTTGGAGAACGGATGAGATACTGATCCCGCACCGGCCCAGTTCCCCTGCGATCTGCGACAAGACACCAGGACGGTCCAACACCATAAAGCGGAGGTAATAGAGCGAACTGATTTCTTCCATCGGCCGCATCCGAAGCGGACGACGCTGGTCCTGATGGAACGAGGCAGGCGGCACTCGTCCAACCGCTCCTTTCAACAGATTGCGCGCGATGGCGATGACATCGCTGACCACAGCACTGCCGGTTGGCATGGACCCCGCGCCACGTCCATAGAGCACCACGTCGCCCACGGCATCGCCGACGAGTTGAATCGCGTTGTAGACTCCTTCGACTTGGGCGATCGGAGACGAGGAGGGCAACATCGTGGGATGCACTCGGGCTTCGACTTCGTTGCCAACCAGCTTGGCAATGCCCAGCAGCTTGATCGTACAACCGAACTCTTTGGCGTACGCGATGTCGAGCGGCGTAATGTGGGTGATCCCCTCGGTGTACACATCTTTAAAATTGACGGATGTTCCATAGGCCAGCGCCACCAGGATCGCCAGCTTGTGCGCCGAATCGATACCAGCCACATCGAATGTCGGATCCGCTTCGGCATAACCAGCCTGCTTCGCTTCGTCGAGTACCGTCTCAAAACTCTGGCCCTCATGGGTCATGCGCGAGAGAATATAATTGGCTGTCCCGTTGATGATCCCATAAATGGATTGGATGGTGTTGGCCGCCAGTCCTTCCCTCAATGCCTGGATGACGGGAATCCCCCCTCCTACGCTCGCTTCGAACCCTAGATCGACACCCGTGCGGGAAGCCGCGGCAAATATTTCTTCTCCGTGTAATGCAAGCAAGGCCTTATTGGCGGTGACAACATGTTTGCCTGCCGCAATGGATTCCAAAATTATGCGTTTGGCGATATCGCAGCCCCCGATCAATTCAACGACGATGTCGATCGACGGATCGGTGAGAATCTGCTTCGCATCGGTCGTGAGTAGGCCGGGCGGCAGAGTAAGACCTCGGTCACGTGTCACATCGAGATCCGCAATCCGAACGATCTCGATCGGCACACCAACCCGGCGGCTGATCAAGGCGGCATTCTGCAAGAGTATCTTCGCGACACCCGTCCCGACCGTTCCAAACCCAATGATGCCGACACCCACCCGCGAGATCATTCTTCCGATCCCTCAAGCTTCAGGGCCTTGCGGATGCCTCGCACGGCTTGTCGCGTGCGATGTTCATTTTCGACGAGGCCGAACCGCACATATTCGTCCCCGCCTTCACCGAACCCGATCCCGGGAGACACGGCCACTTTCGCCTCACGGAGCAGAAGCTTCGAAAACTCCAACGACCCCTGAGACCGATAGGGCAGCGGAATTCTGGCCCAGACGAACATGGTGGCCACAGGCTTGTTGACCTGCCACCCGATGCGATTCAGTCCGCTCACCAACACATCACGACGCTTCTGGTAGCGCAGCACCGTCTCCTTCACACAATCTTGTGGTCCGTTGAGGGCAATGACGCTGGCAATCTGCAGAGGCTGGAAAATACCGTAGTCCAGGTAACTCTTGATCTTGGCCAAGGCCCCGACAACCTCGCGATTACCGCAACAGAAGCCCACGCGCCAACCTGGCATATTGTAGGCCTTGGAGAGGGTATAGAACTCGACGCCGACATCCTTGGCCCCGGGAACCTGCAGGAAACTCGGCGCCTTATATCCGTCGAACACCAAGTCGGCGTAGGCCAGGTCATGAATGACAATCACGTTATGCTCTTTGGCAAAGGCGACAATTTTCTTAAAAAAATCGAGATCCACCACAGCGGTGGTGGGATTATGTGGAAAATTGATGACCAGGATCTTGGGTCGCGGAAAGGTCTGACGATAGACCCGTTGTAAGTCGTCAAAAAAATCACTGTCCTGACGCAACTCAATCCCTCTGACTTCTCCCCCCGCAATGATGAAACTATACATATGAATGGGATAGGTCGGCGTCGGTGTCAGGACGACGTCGCCAGGACCGATCAAGGCCAGCGCCAGATGTGCCAACCCTTCTTTGGAGCCGATCGTGACGATGGTCTCGGCCTCAGGATCCAGATCGACATCGTAATTCCGCTTGTACCACCCCGCGATCGCATGTCGGAGTTTCGTAATCCCGCGCGAGGCCGAGTAGCGATGATTTTTCCCTTTCCGCGCCGCCTCGATCATCTTCTCGACGATATGGCTAGGTGTCGGTTGGTCAGGATTTCCCATTCCGAAATCGATAATATCTTCGCCTTGTTGACGAGCCTCAAGCTTGAGACTCTGCACCTGGGCAAACACATAAGGCGGTAGCCGCTTGATGCGATAAAATCCGTCGCCTAATCCCATCGTGCCCCCTGCCGATAATCCACCTACACAGGGAGACGTGAAGAAACCACCCGCCCCCCTGTCAGGGGGCCTATTCTAATGGCAGGGGACGTATCGAGTCAAATTATGTCGTGATTCTATGGGGTTCGGTATTCCGACTCTTCAGACTGGCAGGGGCGACAGACTATCAGCCCCCCTCCAGGTCCTTGCCCCACCCTGTTGACTTCTGTTACAACTGCAACGCCTTTCGCTCTCATCATGCAACTCAGTTTCTCCTTGCTCCACATAGCCAGAACGGAGGATCCGTGCCACGACTTGGGGTGAACATCGACCATGTGGCCACGTTGCGGCAGGCCCGTGGTGGAACCGACCCGGACCCCCTTGCCGCCGCAGTGCTGGTAGAATTGGCCGGCGCCGACGGTATTGTCGTCCACCTCAGGGAAGATCGGCGCCATATTCAAGACCGCGATCTTCGCCTCTTGCGGGAACTCATTCGCACCAAGCTCGACCTGGAAATAGCCGCCGATGAGACGATGGCCAAGATTGCCCTAACCATAAAACCTGACATGGTCACGCTCGTTCCGGAACGGCGTCAGGAGCTCACAACCGAGGGCGGCCTTGACGTGGCCGGCCACAGAGATCGTATCCAACAGATCGTGACCCTCCTCCACGATGCAGGTATTCCGGTCAGCCTCTTCATCGAACCGGATTTGGCCCAGGTCAAAGCCTCGCACAAAGTCTCAGCGGATTTCGTCGAGCTCCATACCGGCCGATATGCGAATGCCCGGCGCTCGAAAGAAGCCGACGCGGAAGTAGAAGCTATTACACAGGCTGCGAAGCTTTCCAACAAACTGGGAATGGGCGTCAATGCCGGGCATGGATTGGACTATCGCAACCTGCCGCGGTTGACGCACATTCCAGAAATTGTCGAGTACAACATCGGCCACAGCATCATTGCCCGAGCGGTTCTGGTGGGCCTCGACCAGGCCGTTAGGGAGATGAAAGCGTTGCTGACTTGAACCATCGTACCGGTGCGGCACCCTGTGCTCCGTGGACAGCGCGATGTACCTCGGTCATGACATTGCGGCAGAAGACACAGATCGCTCTCCTCCCCCCGCTCACCCAGTCCCACGAGCGCAGTCGATCCCGTATGGTGGACCACCGATGAAGATCGTAACCGGAACCGAGATGCAGATTGTCGATCGCCGCACGATCACCGAAGCGCGTGTCCCTAGTGCTGTTTTGATGGAGCGGGCCGGCGAGGGAATCATCAGACATCTGGAGGAGCACTGTGGGTCAGCGCGAGGCAAGACCATCACCATCTTCTGCGGAAAAGGAAATAACGGAGGAGATGGATTAGTTGCAGCACGCCTGCTATGCCGCCGACGCGCTCGGGTTCAAGTGGTGCTTCTCACGACGGTCACCGATCTGAGTCGCGATGCCGCGGCCATGTATCGTCGGTTCGTCCACATTGCGGGGCGATCGGCGGTCCGTCGATTCCGGTCTAATGACCAGACACAGGGCCTCCTCGCCTCCAGCGACATTCTCGTCGATGCCCTCCTCGGCACTGGATTGTCCTCCGAAGTAACCGGAACCTATCGTGAAGCCATCGAACTTATCAACGGTGCCGGGAAACCAGTCATCGCGATTGATATACCGTCCGGCATCCATGCCAATACCGGCGACGTCCTGGGGCGAGCAATCCGCGCCACGTTGACCATCACGTTCGGTCTCCCGAAACTCGGCCTCTATGTCGGCGCAGGAATTGACCATGCCGGCACAATCCGCATCGTAGATATCGGCATTCCACCTGCCTATGTAGACGCCATCGAGAGCCGAACACTGCTCCTGACAAGCGACAGTGCATTTCAGTCTCTACCGGGACGCATACCCTCCGCGCATAAGGGAACCTTTGGCCATGCGGGGATTATTGCAGGGTCAGTGGGAAAAACAGGAGCGGCGGCGTTAGCAGCCCTGGCGGCACTCCGCGTCGGAGCCGGTCTGGTAACTGTGGCCACCCCCAGCAGCGTCAACGACGTGCTGGAAGCAAAGTTGCTCGAAGTGATGACGATGCCCCTCCCCGAGACGAAGGCACGCACGCTGGCCCGTTCAGGACTCGATCGCGTCCTGGCCTTCATCCAGGCACGCACGGCAATCGCCATCGGTCCTGGACTCTCGACTCATCCTGAGACCGTTGAACTCGTTCAGTCGTTGATTAAACATCTGGATCGGCCCTCTGTCCTCGATGCCGATGCGCTCAATGCCTTGACCGGTCGGGCCTCGTTACTGACCGGATGTAAAACTCCGCCCATTCTCACCCCGCACCCCGGTGAAATGGCTCGCCTCGAAGTCGATGCCACCCCGCAGAGCGTGAACGCAGACCGAATCGGCACGGCCAGACGGTTTGCCCGCGAACGGGGTGTGCTCGTGGTTCTCAAAGGTGCGAGAACTGTGATCGCCCGCCCGGACGGGCTTGTGGCAATCTGCCCAACCGGTAATCCAGGCATGGCTACTGCCGGAACCGGTGATGTCTTGACCGGCATGATCGTCGGCATACTGGCACAAGGGGTTCCCGCATGGGATGCCGCCTGTGCCGCGACCTATTTCCATGGATTGGCCGGCGACTTGGCCGCCCAACGTCTGGGGCAGTCCGGGATGCTCGCCAGCGACCTGATCGCTCAGATTCCTTATGCGCTCCAGCGGCCTACAACGACCTAATGTCCCCCAGCCAGCCAAGGCGAAACTGCCTGCCGCTCGCCGTAGCGCCACGGCGAGCCTGCCGTGGAAACTGGTGTCCTCATCGCACCAGCAGACCGATCGGCTAGGCCAAATGCTCGGCCGTACGCTTCGCGGGGGAGAAACGATCGCGCTCTACGGACCGATCGGAGCCGGCAAAACGGCGCTCGTTCGCGGAATCGCGCAGGGTCTAGGCGCATCACCGACGGCAGTGACAAGCCCGACATTCGTCGTGATTCACGAATATCAAGGGCGCCTGCCGCTTGCCCACGTGGATCTGTACCGTATTCGCTCGCCCCGCGAACTTGAATCGACAGGACTGATCGAGTATTTTTCCGGCCAGACCGTGACGGCAATAGAATGGGCCGACAAGGGCCTTACCGCGCTGCCGCAGGACCGGATCGAGATTACGCTGAACCATCGTGCCGCGCGGAGCCGGACGATTCAGTTGAGCGCGATGGGTCCGAAGTCTGACGAGGTCCTCGCACTTGCACGCAGGCAGTATAGCAAAACCAGCAAGATACATCGCGCAGCACCACGCAGGGCCTTGAACAAGAAGGAAACAACGAGGTCATGATTAGACTGATGCTGGTTGGAGTGCTCCTGCTCCTCTCCCTGGCCTTTTTCCTTCAGAACCAGGAACAGGAAGTTACGCTCCGATACTTCTTTGGTCTCTTTGAAGCCTCAACGCCGATCTATAAGCCCATCTTGGCGGGGTTCGCAGTGGGACTGCTGGTCTCCGGCATCCTTTTCTTTCCCCCATGGGTGCGGAGCCGAATCGAACTCCGCCGAAAAATCAAAGCGCTTCAGGAAGCCGAAGTGGACTTAGAACGGCTACGCCACTCACTCGATAAAGTCACCGGCCGCACACCCTCCACCGTGACCGGCGAGCCACACCGAGACCGACGCGATGAGTGACACAGACGCCTCACCGTTGATGCGGCAATACCGAGAGGTCAAGCGCGGTTACCCCGACGCCATTCTGTTGTTCCGCGTCGGCGACTTCTACGAAATGTTTTACGAGGATGCGCAGGCCGCCTCCAAGCTGCTCTCCATTGCCCTCACCTCTCGAGATAAATCCAGCGCCAACCCAGTTCCGCTATGCGGTGTGCCCTTCCATGCGGCGCAAAGTTATATCGCGAAGCTCCTCAAGGCCGGGCGAACCGTCGCACTCTGTGAACAGGTAGAAGACCCGAAACTCGCGAAGGGTCTCGTGCGCCGCGAAGTCGTTCGTTTGTATACACCGGGCACGCTAGTCGATACTGAATTCCTTTCTCCGGGAGAGTCGCATTTTCTGGTGGCTGTCGCCTCCTCCGACGCCACGGCCCCATCTGACAAGGGACAATCCGTCATTGGGCTGGCCTGTGTGGACGTTTCCACCGGGGAGTTTTGGATGACAGAGTTCCAAGGGGCACGGGCAGAGATCCAGCTCATGGATGAACTGGCTCGGCTGGACCCGCGGGAACTGCTCCACCCAGATTCTCATGTGAATGCCGGATCGTGTCTGACTCGCCTGCGTGGGCCACGCCTCTGCGCACAGCCCTCGGCCTCCTTCAATCCCAAAGATGCCGCACAATTACTCCAGACACAATTCGCGGTGCACTCGCTCGACGGATTCGGCTGTCGCGGACTGACCGCCGGGATCGGAGCCGCCGGAGCGATCCTGAGATACTTTCGTGAGACCCAGCCAACCGCCTCCCTCGCGCACCTCCGCCGTCTACACACGCGCTGGAGCGGCGACGCCATGCATCTGGATAGCGCAACGATTCGCAATCTCGAACTCGTGCGGCCATTGGGAGTCGGTGAGCTCCGATCGGGGCAGAATCAGCCAACGGTCTTGTCGGTGTTAGACCGAACCGCGACGGCCATGGGCAGTCGCTTGTTACGCGAGTGGCTCGTCAGACCGCTTCTCAATCGTGGCGCCATTCAAGCTCGTCTCGACGCGGTCGGCGAGTTAAAAGACCGGATACAACAACGCGTGTCGCTCCGGACTACGCTCCGTGACGTACAAGATATCGCCCGTTTGAGCAGCCGTGTGACACTCGGCGTCGCAGGACCTCGCGAGTTGCTCGCGTTGAAACAGTCCGTGAGCGCACTGCCAGAACTACGGTCCCACCTCCAGCCGTTCAACACCTCGATGCTCACCGATGTCCGTGAGTCGTGGGACGACTGCCGTGATGTGCATGACACGATTGAGCAAGCCGTCAAGCCGGATGCACCGATGTCGCTTCGTGACGGCGGAATGATTCGGGAAGGGTACCATGCCGGGGTCGATGAACTGCGCAAAGCAAGCACGGAGGGCAAAGGCTGGATCGCCTCGCTGGAAGCCAAGGAACGGGGGCGAACGGGGATCGATTCTTTGAAGGTTCGCTACAACCAGGTGTTCGGCTACTACATCGAAATTACCAAGACACACCTGTCTCGCGTCCCGCCTGACTACATTCGCAAGCAGACGCTGGTCAATGCCGAACGATTCATGACGCCGGAGTTGAAAGAGTTAGAAGAGCGTGTCACAGGCGCTGAAACCAAACTGCTGGCGCTCGAGCAGGAGCTGTTCGAGCAATTACGCGTACGCTTGGCGAATGAGGTGCCTCGTCTTCAAGCGATGGCCCAGACAGTCGCGTTGCTCGACGTCCTCGCCGGTCTGGCCGAGACCGCCGCATTACACCGCTATGTCAAACCCCTCGTAGACGAGAGCAGCACGATTCTCATACGGGAAGGCCGCCACCCTGTGATCGAGCAGCTCAGTAGTGATCTGACGTTCGTACCCAACGACACGGCCCTCGACTGTGAGGGCAACCGGCTTGTGATCCTCACCGGACCCAATATGGCAGGGAAGAGCACCTACCTCCGCCAGGTCGCGCTGATCATCCTGTTGGCGCAGATCGGGAGTTTCGTGCCGGCGGCCGAGGCCCGCATCGGACTGGTTGATCGAATTTTCACACGCGTAGGAGCCTCGGACAACTTGGCCGCAGGACAGAGCACCTTCATGGTGGAGATGATCGAATCGGCTCACATCTTAAACAGTGCGACCTCCCGCAGCTTGATTCTCCTGGATGAGATCGGCCGAGGGACCAGTACCTACGATGGACTGAGCATCGCCTGGGCTATTGCGGAGCATATCCAAGACCGCCGGCACTTGGGAGCCAGGACATTGTTCGCCACTCACTATCACGAGATGACGAAACTGGAAGGGTTACGGGAAGGAATCAGAAACTATTGTGTCGCGGTCCAGGAGCGAGATGGAGACGTGGTCTTCTTGCGTAAAATTGTGCCGGGCGGAGCAGACCGCAGTTACGGTATTCATGTTGCCAAATTGGCGGGACTTCCTCCAACGGTCATCGCCCGGGCGCAACAAGTCCTGGCCCAGTTGGAACAGCCGGATACCACCATCGAGGGCACGCCCGCATCATTTTCAGAGAAGGAACCATCCCGGGCCTCGCTTCCCCAGCCACATCCGATCATCGAGGAAATGAAACAAATCGACCTCTTTTCCATGACGCCGCTCGATGCGCTCAATCGCCTCGCTGACCTCCAGCGCCGGATCGGTCCCACCGGCCAAGACAATCACGACACATAAAAAGGCGGCATCCCCTTTCGGAGATGCCGCCTTTACAAACAAAGACAGACTCAGTTCAGTGAACGGACCCGAGGTTGTACTTCGCAGTCCAGGGAATCAAGCCAGCGAGCGGCTGTCCACCTGGGAGCAACACATCATACTGCATAGGTATAGCGGCCCCATCTGGAGACTTCGGTGAGGTATTGAGCTGTTGCTTCGCTGCTGCACAGCCTGCCTCAACTTCGCTCTTCCCAGCGCACTCCTTCAAGCGCAGACCGGAGATGCTCAGCGGCTTCCCCATGGAACCGGCCACTTCCGGAAGCCTCTTGACTGCGGAGATGACACGGTGATTCTGCTCTGGTTCTGTCACG
>JANYEF010000098.1 GCA_025363325.1 Nitrospira sp.
TCAGAAGGCGCCCGGAAAACCATCGTGCGATGCGGTTCCTTGGTCTGATTCAGCTCGGCGATAACCTCGTCGGATACATCGAACAATTGCAGGCGGGCCAGCGCGGCGCGGCTCAGGGAGCCGCCGGCTTCGCCGTCCGCGCGCAACGCCACAACATAGTTAAGCTGAGCGTTGTAGAGATCCGGCGAGTAGATTTCAAACAGCGGATCGCCCGCCTTGACCACGGCCCAGGTGACGTTGACGAACAGTTTCTCCAGCCATCCCTCGTATTTGGTCGTGATGTCGCGCAGGCCCGTCTCGTTGTAATTGACGATGCCGACCGTCCGAAACTCACGCCGCACCGGGCCGTGCCCGACCGCCGCGGTGCGGAGGTTCATACGCTGTATCGTGGCGGCATCAATCTGGATATTCGCCGAGGCGTTGTCCCCGCCTTCATAGACCGGGACCATGCCCATGCCCATCGAGTCTTTCCCCGGCTTCGGGCTCACCTCGCCTGGCATCATGGTGGACTTGTAGAACTTGACCTTCCGCTCGCTCGCCGCACCTGCCGTGTTGGCCCGGATGGGGGTCAGCTTCATCCCGCAAATCGGGCAGTTGCCCGGCTCCTTTTTGATGATCTGCGGGTGCATGCCACAGGTATAGAGCTGTTCGGCGGCGAACAGGGCGGTCGCAGCGAAAAGCCCAAGCAGGAGGAACGGGAGGAGTCGAAACAGGGATTTCATTGTAAAGGAGGTTAGCGGGAGGAATTCGGGGATTCGGCCAGAAGAGGGGTGCCCGCCGGGGCGATGTCGGCAGTCATCAGGAGGAGATCGGTGACTACATTCTCGCGGTCGCGCAGGGCGGCGGCACGTTCGAGCCTCATGCTCAGCGCCATGACCCGTGTTTCCGGGATCATCCCGGGGCCGGTCATGCCAGCCTGATAGCCGGCCTCGACACTTGCGATGAGGCGCGCGTAATTCGGCAAGACGGTCGTGTCGATATACTCGATCATCCGGTCACTTTCGCGGACCATGTAGAGCATCTGCGCGAGTTGGGCAGCCATGTTGAGCTGTTCGGCACCCACCCGTGCTACTGCGGCATCTCGCCGGGCTTCGGCCGCGGCGATGTTGGATTGGATCTTCTCGCGCCAAATCGGCAGCGTGACCGTGGCGGTCGGCCGGATCATCAATGGGTCAGCCTTAAGATCGGCCATCGCGCCGAGCGTGAAATCGGGCGTGCCCGCTTTGCGGGCCACGGCGATGCTGGCGATGGCCATCTCCACCATCGCGCGCATCCTGCCGAGGTCCGGATTGGCGGCCAGAGTGCGGCGCCAAAGTTCGTCCTCGCTGGGGAGCACCGTCGGCGCGAGCGTCGCCTGTGGCCAGGTCGGATCGGCGTCCGAGGTGGTGAGCCCCATCGCGGACTTAAAGCGCATGCGCGCGGCCATCCGGCGGTCGCCGAGCGTCGCGAGTTGTGAACGCACCTTGGCGGCTTCGTTTTTCAGGCGAAGCTGGGCTTCCATGGTGCCCATGCCTCGACCGGTGACATAGTCGGACGAAGCCATGTCCGTGGCTAGATTAAGCGCCCCGAGGGCGCCATCGCGCAGGCGGAGCGCTTCGTCCACATAGGCCAGCTCAAGCCATGCCTTGCGCACTCCGGCAGCGGTTTCAAGGACCGTGGCGACGTAAGCGCGGTAGGCGACCTGGCTGGCGGCAGTCATTTCGTTTGCCATGGCCCGGCGTTTACCGGGCGCCATAAAATCGAACATCAGCCCGGGCATGAAAGTCATCAGCGTGTCCGCTACGTCCGCCTCGAATGTCAACTGCGGGTCGGGGAGCGCCCGCGTGGGGGCGATCGACAATACGCTCGCCCGCCAATCGTTGTAGGCCGCAAGCACCTGAGGATGCCGCAACACAGTAAATCTCACGTAGTCGGCGAGTGGAGCCTGTGGGAGCGGAAGGGGCTGAAAGTCAGAATGCAGCACCTGGCCGAGCCGAGTTGATTCCTTCTGAGCCTGTTTCTCGGCCACCGAGGCGGGAACGGTGCAGCCAGACATGAGCAAGAGCAACCCGGACAGGAGCAGTGCGACGGAGGATGGTTTCATTTAGAAGACGAGACGATAACCGCCCGCTGCGGTCGGCAACGGGCGGCGGGACCGGTGACTAGGAGGACCGCTGGGGCATGTTCTCAGAGATCCAGATCAGGCCTTGACCGGAGTGCCGGTGCATTTGGCGCAATTGTGTTCGGCGCCAACCTTGGTCACTTCAGTGGTGACCGGCGTCCCCTTGCCATTGGGCAGGGAGTTTCTCGTGACGACCGTGGTGACCGGGCACATGTGGCAGACGGTCTTCGTGCCAACTTGCGTGGGAACCAGCGGGCCTTTGCCATTCGCCATCATGGGCTTCATGATCGTTACCGGCACGACTTGCGCGTCGGCGCACAGCGTGACCGAGGTGGCGTCGGCCTTCGGCATGTCTAGGGTCGCCGAGTGTTGGTGGGCGGCGACTGCGTTGCTGGAAATCAGAGC
>JANYEF010000119.1 GCA_025363325.1 Nitrospira sp.
GGGTCGCTGGTTCGATTCCAGCTGGGCGCACCAGTTTTCAATCGGATCCGCCATCCCCCCGCTCAAGCCCGCGCCCCCGATGCGTCAGCCCCTTGTCGCCCTCCTGCTTAACCCGCTGGAGGAGGCGCCGCACGTGGCGATTCGCCAACCCCACCAGCGTGCCCGCCTTCACCTGGGTGATGCGCTGCTCCATCACCTGACGGATCACATGCAAGCGCTTCAGTTCCTTCATGCTCGTCATGACGCTGTCCTCTCCGACCATCCGGCCCTCCTTGTGAAAGCCGGTAGTCTATCCGCGAAGAGGACATTTCTACGTTGGCCAAAGCGGACATTCTCATGTTGGGATTACAGTATCAGCTTGATACCGGCGTTACGCGGCAAGATGTTTGGGGAGCTTGGGCGAGGGGCGTGTCTGTGGTGTGGGAGCGGTGTGACGGGAGAGCTTCTGTTTCTCAAACCGTCTGGAGCAGGCGATACATCGAAGTGGGAGGTGTTCCTGTTGATCGGTGGGCACAAGGAGTCCGCCACAATGCGGTCGGGGGCAATACATGGCCATCGTCTTTCTGTGGAGGTGAATGATGCGGAGGTGGTGTGACTCGTCGACGTTGTGGTCGAGCGGGTCCTGATGGGATGTCGTTTTAGCGAGGACTCAGTGGAGTGGTTTTGGAGGTCCGAACCATGTGTCTTCGTGGTGGGAGTCTCTGAGAGACAGGGAGAAGAGTTCGAAGGGGTGGGGATCGGGAACCGCCCATGCTGTGGAGAGGAGCGGTCAGAGGTTATTCGGCCGATTCAGACTACCGCGAAATGTTCTGGGAGTTCAGGGTCTCTTGCAGCCACCAGGACGTTCGGGTGTCTCTGGGTTGTTCAAAGTAGGATTCTTGAGAGGCTTCCGCTTGGGGCTGTTCGTTGCTACAGCTCTCGAGTGATCGAGTGCCTGCCTCGCACGCGACGCGATCATAGGCGAGGAATGGATCGGACCACGGGTCGTACCATGCGGGAACACCGGCTCCCAACAGAAGAGCATAGAGGGCAGGGCCTAACACCATAGGGAACCTCCTCGACGGGTGTGGATAGGCTGCGTGTAGTATACGCAAAGAAGGGGGGAGATGCTAGGCGATGCGCGGTCTTCAGGGTGCGCCAAGGGTTGACAGATATGGTGAAGGATGAGGGGTGGCCATTTGGGAGCGAGCGGGGCGTTGGCTTTGTAATCCCATTCCGACAGCAGTTCAGGGGCCAGGGCGTGTCCACCCATTGCAGCGTTTCGGGTGTCGGCAACATCCGTTACCCGAGTCGACCTGGTTTCAGTTGGTGGACCCACCGGTCAACCTTGGTTTGGACGAGACGTTTGTCTGGCTCTTGGATCTGGGGGTCCATGGTGCGAATGAGAGTGTTGGTGTCGAGGAAGTGATGACGTTGGGCTAGCAGGGCCCAGAAGTAGGCTTCCGGGATGTTTTTCTTTTGACCGGCTCGACCTTCATAGTAGATAGAGGCGAGTTCGTATTGGGCATAGGGGAAATCTTGATCGGCGGCTTTCCGATACCAGGAGAGGGCTTCGACGAAATCTTGTTTGAAGAGGAGGCCGACCTCGTAATTGGAGCCCATGAGGAGTTGGGCGTCCGGCAAATTGAGGCGTGCGGATTGCTCCAGCCATCCGAGGGGAACATGGATTGTGTCGCTTTGGACGTAGGCGAGACAAAAGGCGGCGACGGCATCGCGCTTTTCGGCACGTGAGAGCCAGATCTCGATCAGTTGACTGCGACTCGATGCGCGTTCGCCTTCGGCTTTGCATCGAATCATGGCGGGCAGATCGATCGTTTGGGCTTCGGCGTGTGCGGTCCAGAGCAGGCTAGACAGGAGAATAAGGAGCAGTCTGTGAGGGCGCATAATAAATCCTTCCTCTTGGCCGCACCTCGATGAAAGAGGAGTGGGCCTGAGTGTATGATCCTATTCTGTATTACAGGATAGCGCATTTCGCTGAATAGTCGGGGGGTCAGTTGGAGTTCGTTCGCTGAGTGGGGGGCTGCTTTCGTGGGTGGAACCAGGTCACCTCTCTTCCACGGTCAAGCAACATCTGGGCTGTATCCGGATGCTGTGTAACTGGCTCGTCACCGGACAGGTGATGCCGACGCTTCCGGCGCATTCCGTCCGGGGAGGGGGCCGCGTCATTCGGTGACGAAGGGCGTTACGACGGGGCTGTCTTCTGAGGAAGCCCGCGCTACTCACTGGGATGGAGTGTCAGTATTTCCTGGCTTTTTTGAGCGCGGCCTCGATTGTCGCGAGTGGCAGCAGCAGAGATAGCGGCGCGTCCAGCAGCGGCACAGCGCCATAGCTGGCATACCATCCTGCCACCTGTTCATTCTTGGCGTCGATGACAAGCACCACGCCGCCAACCTCCGCCGAGGCCAAGAGGCAGCGTCTGCCCGCCGCGAGCAGAAGTTGTCCGCCCATTCCCTGCCCTTGCAGTCTGC
>JANYEF010000135.1 GCA_025363325.1 Nitrospira sp.
ACCGCTGTTGCGGCTTTCTTCATCGCTCTGACGTATGGAATGAAGCAGCACTGGAGAGCTGAAAGAGGGAGTGGATAATGGGGGTGCTTGACCGGCAAAACGACGTGCGGCGTGACGAAGGTGCATGAGTGAAAATGATAAAAAATGATGGGAAGATCGCCCACAAATACATGCCCATGGCTATCCGCCTTGAACATATATTGATCGTGGTTCCAAGGACCCACTCCCCCACCCTGGTGTCGCAACTCTACGACACCCTTGAATCTGGTGGGCCAATCGTTCAGATACATCTGGTCGCCCATTTTGCCGGCTTCAGCGCGGGCGTAACACCATTCCAGGCAACGCTCACGCCACCAGCGCAGTGCGTCCATCCCGAGAACATCTCGTCTGAACGAAAGCAAGCCGACGTTGTACTTCCCGTTATCAGCACCGAGATGCGCTTGGGTCGGTGAAAAGCGGTGTCCATGAATCAGAATGGAGCGAGGCCCCAACTCCTCAAAGATCGGGGCCGGCGACGAGAAAAAGTAGAGATCCGCATCGAGGTAGGTCAGGATATCGATGTCGGAGTGTTGTTCGAGAATACGAAGGATCACCGTAGGAGTGAGGGTCCAATAATATTCGACCAAGGAACGCGCCTGTTTGGTGGCGAGCAAAGCCCTATCGCCCCGTTCGAGTTGATGCAGCGGGATGGTGATCACGTGAGGGATGGCCAACTTCGTGAGCAGGAGCCTGGTGAGTTCATCCGCGCACACCACGAATAACGTGAAGTCGTCATCTGAATGTCGCTGGAGCGAATCAATGAGGGCCAGCCCCTTGAGCAGATACTGACGATCGAAGTATGTGCAATAGTAGCGAGTCATCGAATCACCCTTTCTGCTCTGGGGCTGGTCACCCTTCTCTGTTTGGCCCGGCTTCGGCTGCTCCATCGGATGAGCGTCTCCGAGATGTGTGCAACGTCCTCTTCTCGCAGCTCAGGATAACAGGGCAAGGTCACCAGTCGTTGATAGAGTGCCTCGGTGATGGGCAGCGCCTGACTGCCACGAATTCTTCCAGCGTAGGCCGGCTGCTGGTGCACGGCGAGCGGGTAATGACGACCTGTCGTAATCCCGGCACCGTTGAGGAAACGCTCAAACGCCGGACGATCGGTCGCTTCAACGACATAGAGATGCATCGCATGTTCTGTTCCCTCGATCTGGGCAGGAGCCACGAGGGTGGTATTCCGCAAGGCCTGCGTAAAGGCAGCGGCGATGAGACGGCGGCGCACGTTGTTGCTATCCAGGTACGGAAGTTTTACCCGAAGGATCGCAGCTTGAAGTTCATCTAGTCGTGAATTTCTGCCTGGCATGAGGCTGACATAGCGCTCGCGCCATCCGTACTCCCTCAGCATCCTAAGCGAGTCAGCTAGTGTTGGATCGTTCGTGACAACCGCTCCCGCGTCTCCGAGCGCGCCGAGATTCTTCGTCGGATAAAAGCTAAATGCGGCGGCATCGCCAAATGCGCCCACATGTTGTCCGTCCACCGTTGCCCCATGGGCCTGCGCACAATCTTCAACCACCTTGAGTCCGTGCTCCTTCGCCACTGCCATGATCTTTCCCATCGGAGCCGGCTGACCATAGATATGCACGGGGACGATGGCCCTGGTGTTCTCTGAAATGAGTCCGGGCAGATGGGCGGGGTTCATGCAGCGAGCGCGCGGGTCGATGTCGGCGAAGACAGGGACGGCGCCGATCTGCTCGATGGCGGCAACGGTCGCCACAGCCGTGTGGGACACGGTGATCACTTCATGCCCCGCTTGTACGCCGACGGCCTGCAGCGCTAATGCAAGGGCGTCGGTCCCATTTCCAACTCCAATGCAGTGCGGTACGCAAAGATAGGCAGCCCATTCCCGCTCAAAGGCCTGAACCTCGTTGTCGAGGATGTACCGCCCGCTTCTCAGAACGCGATCGAAGGCCGCTCGTACGGGCTCCTCGTAGAGCCGCATCTGCGCGCCAGGATCTGCGAGAGGGATGGATTCACGCTGCATGGACGTCCTGCCAGTAGTGCATGGAGTAGCGTCCGTAAAAGGCGAGTGTGTGCTCCACCCCAGCACGAAATGATGTCTTCGGTTGCCAGCCAAGCTGTGACTGAATCTTGTGGTAGTTCCCGTAGTAATTGCCGATGTCGATGACTTGGCGCTCAGCTGGAAATGGAATCATCTCGTAGGTGCCCTTACCGTATATCTCGATGAGCAGCTTGGCCGTGTCCTCCAGGCTGAGCGGATCGCCGGCCCCCAGGTTGAAGACCTCGCCATTGGCCTCGTCTGTCGAGGCTGCCAGAAGCAACGCGTCAATGACATCCTCTACATAATTGAAATCTCGAACCTGCTTCCCATCCCCGTACACCAAAATGGGCAGGCCCTCGATGAGCCGACGAATCCAGACTCCTAGAAATGTTTGACGAGCATCTTTGACTCGCATCCGGGGGCCATAGGTGTTGGTCAGCCGAAGGACTGCCGTTCGAATCCCGTACACCCGGCAATAGAGCAAGTGGTACATCTCCCCGGCCATTTTGTTGATACCGTTGACATCGACCGGCTGAATGGGGTGCAGTTCATCCACCGGCAAGTACTGGGGGCGTCCGTAAATCTGCCTGGTGCTGGCAAATACGACTTTGATATTCGGGTTGTGGCGGCGACAGCCTTCGAGGATGGACAGCTGCGCGCGAGCATTAATCTCCAGATCCGGCTGCGGATTCTCCATGGAATCTACATGACTCGTTTGTCCCGCAAGGTTGAACAGGTAATCGCAGTCCTGGAGCAGATATTTCATCGAATGCTCGTCCCGCACATCGGAGATATTGACCTGTACTTGATGCCGGATCTCTCGAATATTCCACAGGTTGCCGCCATACTCAGGAATCATGCTGTCTACCAGCGTGACCTGCGCGCCCATAGACACAAGCCGGTTTGCCAGGTTGGAGCCGATAAACCCCATCCCTCCTGTAATCAAAACCTTGGCTGAGTGAAACTCCTCATCCATGGCTGCCGACCTTTCGAAAAACATAGGTCGCTTCAAATTCATCTCGCTCAGGGTGGCTGTCGTATTCCAATCGCTGGACTAGCTCCAGACCTTGCTCTCGACACAGGTTAAGAATTTCCGGCTCGTTCAATCGCTGTTCATGGGTTTCAATCCCATAGGCGAACTTCTTGAAATGACTTGTGGGATGCGTCCGACAGATGGGTGTTCGATGCAGCACGACCATCTGCGAAGCAACACGTGCCGCTTCCTGAATATGCTGCGGATAGTCTGCGACATGTAGGAGCACACAAGAGGAGATGGCAATGAGGAAACTCTGATCGGGGAAACTGAGGGCAGCCCCATCCCCCACATGGAAGCTCACTCGTGGGTAGTAGCGTTGTGCCAAAGCCACCATCGCAGAGGAGAAATCAACCCCGGCGTACGACAGCCTGGTATTGAGGAGATACTCAAGGGCTTCGTAGTAGTAGCCGCTCGCGCAACCGATTTCGAGTACACGACAGTCTGGGGCAATGAAGGGCCGCAGGGCGTCGGCCAAGACCCGATAGACTATTGGCGGATGCCCCTGATACAGGGCGGTGAGCTCTTGCTGCACCAGCGCTCGCTGCTTGAGGGGAATCGCCGGTGATTGCCAGGAAGTGACCATGGCTGTAGTGATCTCGTTCGGTTGAATCGGTTCCTTGTCATACGATACGTGTCCCAGATCCGGATCGGGAAGGCGCTGATGTCCTTGTCTCTCCACGAGATGCCGGCTCAGAATCTCCGCGGTCTGGGCCATGCGTTTCGTGTAGGTGTGGTCGCGGAATGTCCGGGCCTGTCCTCTTTCCGCAATGCGGCGCGCGTCCTCCGGATGGGCGAGGTAATAACGGACCAGCTCCGCGCATTCCTCCAGCGAACGGTAGGCGATGACCTCGTCCCCAATGGAAAACAGTTCATCGAGATTGTCCTTATGGTCCGTCACCAGCAACGCGCCACACCCCGTGGCTTCAAAGAGCCGCATGTTATTGGCGTAGGTCTGCGCGACGTCAATGTGATGATTGATGGTGATCTGGGACCGACGAAGAGTGGCGAACATATCGCTCCCCCAGACTTCACCGTGGAGACGTATCTGTTCGACTCCGGAGGCGCGAAGAGAGTCGACGCCGTACCCCCAACATTCCAGAGGAACGAGCTTGGCGAGTGAGGCCACAAATAGCTGTCGTTCCTTATGCGCGGGAGAGATCCCGCCCACGAACGTGACGGCGTGTGACCGCTCCGATGTTGCACGAGTCTGAGCGATGCGTGGATCAAAGGCCAGCGGCTGATAATAGGCTGTGATCCCCTGCCGTCGGAACTCTTCGACGAAATGAGGAAATGAGGAGAAGATCAGATCGAGCCCCTTCAGTTCCGCATGGGCGGGAACGGGAGACGCGATTTGCCCGGCGATGACTGTCACGTACGGACGGATGCGCGCAAGAAACTCTTTCGTGGCGAGTCCCAGGTCCTGAAGATAGAGGACTTCAGGCCGCCGTCGCCGAATCTGTTCGATCGCGATATCCAACAGCTGTTTGTGGCCACAGTAGCCTTGTTCCCGCGCCCAGGCTTCCTGAAGGGGGGCGCAATTCACAATCACGTCTTCGGCCTGCCATCCTGCCAACGTCATCCCCGACGAGTAAAAGTCGCTGTCGCCAAAACAGGACTGCTGGAGTGCGAGCCGCTGTGCCTCATACAACCACGATGATCGCTCGGGCATCAATCGGTAGTGATGCGCCAGATATCCAGAATAATAGGTATTGAGAAAGAGGCAGGTTGGTCGGCCAGCGACCGATGATGGCGGAGGAGCCTGGGCCTTCGCTGACTGGTCCTCCGTCGAAACGCGCTCGCATAAGAACGGGGTGTGAACAAGCGATGCCGGTGGCGGTAGGTTACATATGGGGTCACGGTGTCCTTCCTCAGCCGGCTCGAGAAGCTGGCGCAGAGAGGCACATGCAGGCTCATCGGCCAGCAACTCACGTGAATTCACACGTGCGGTCAGGAGTCCTTTGCCTAACCAGAGCACGCCGCAATCCTTCACATAGCCGAGGCGGTCCCACCAATCGGCAATGGAAAGCTCACTGTCCCGCAAGGCGTCGTCCATATAAATCCAGGCATGATCGGACAAATATTTCATGACAAGAGGTATCGTCCCGAAGCGACCGCCATAATCTGCTGCAGGACCGTCAACAATGACGAGATCAGGTCTGCTTGGTCCGAAGAATTCGTGAAGTTCCCGATCGTGCAATTGATAACAGTCTGTCCGCACACCCTGGATGACCTGGGATATCAGAGGGGCTGTCATGAACCGCACGCTGTCGCGCAGTCCATGGAGTTGAAGTCGGGGTTCGATCAGCTGCACATATTGAGGAGATTGATCCACCGTGAAGATATGCGGAGTCTTCGATGCACCGTGCAATCTCCGCATCATGCAAGCCAACGCCAGCGTACTGGCACCACTGCCGAACTCGAGAATGGCTAGCGGGCGCATGCGTTCGACCTGGTTCAGGAGAAAGTCGATGGCAGCCACGGTCATCGACCATTCGCCCAACGGAAGGCCTTCCAGGACTGCTGCGATCTCGGGGCGAGATGTTGACGGATAGGTGTCAGGCATGGCTGCCGGTGGCGCGAGAGGGTCTGCGCCAGGAGCACAGGCTGCCGCTCGCCTCCACAGCGCCAAACAGGCAGCAAGAGGCATCGGAATTTCTCGAAAGGCCGCTCGTGCCGAAACAAGCATGGCGCCTGCGTCACGTGATACTTCGATCGCTGGCAACACCGACCCTCCTTCTTAGCGACTGAACGCCTGCCGCAAACAACGCACACAGGAAATTCGACTGCTAAGCGCCGCGATTGCCTCAAACAATTTCTGCCTATGCAGAATCTTCGATTGGAAAGTAGTGCAAGGCTTACGCCAATCTCTATGAAGCCGAATGGAAGAAAGAAATGTGCAGCGCACAGCGGATTGCTAGGCTACGCGTGCATGAGAAAGAGGCAAGTCGGCAAGGATTGCCTAGCGCTCGGAAAATCCGTCATGCTTCTGACGTTGGCGTCAAAAATCCCCAATCGGTTTGCCGCTGCATCACGGAATATTCAATGGCCTTCTGGACGCTCCCTCCCCACCCGCGGTACTCGATGGTCTCTTTCCCGTTATAACGGAACTCAATTCCAAGTGAGAGAGCGCCATCACGTTCTGCGATATTCTTGATCACGCCGGCAAGATGCGCGACGTGCCCGATCCCGATCAGTTCGAATTCTAAATAGACCGTGGCGCCCAGCACCACGTCCGTTCGCGGCCGCTGTAGGATGATTCGACATCCTGACAGGCTGAGGTCCTGCAAGAAACCTCCAATGGGAGCAGACCCATTCGACAGGGCAAGCGTCGCGTCTCCATGAGCGCCTTGCATCAGGAGCAACGGCTCATTGCTGGCGACGCGCGCATCATTACGGAGATGGATTTCCTCCGTCCTTCGAGGAAATGCGAGATACAGCAGAGGAAGCGGAGACATCTGTGCCATGCGGACTTCGCTTGGGTACGCGACGAGCTTGCCTGCCACCATCGAGCGGACGAGACAGTGGGTTCCCGTTTCGCACGGGACGGCTTGCCCGAAATGAAACGGCCATTCACAAATCAACCAGGCCCTCTCTTTCCAGCCTAGTAATGTGGACCCACAATTCACTTTGCCTTGACCGGATCCGATGACCAGCTGGAGTGGTAATCCGACCACGAGAATCGATGAATGTGCGGGGGCATACTCTGGTTCCGTCATGTGGCTCCCTTATCGAGATAGATGTGAGGGTTGCCCCCCAAGGTAATCGGATGAAGAATCGACGCAATCGACTGGCTCGGTTGTCGACGCTGCGCCGCGAGGTCGAGATCGATAGGAGTGGAGCGTGGGCGCCCGTCTTCGTCCGTGATCAGCAAGACCAGAACTTGTAATGGGACATCAATGGAAATTCGCTTGCGCATCATTCTCCGGAGACCGTGAGCGAGCGGCAGCACTGGTGCTCATCGAACACCAATATGTCCTGATGGACTCTATCGGTGCCGAAGGAAGAATCTTGAGATGAACGATGGGCAGGCGTCACGGTAACCAGCGCAGCACGTTGAGCTGGAATTCCCTTCAATTAGATCAAGTTCTACCCTATTTATCCCGATAGCACAGTGCGCAGGACTCTCGCTCTCAGGGGGGGGTCATGCAATCAATCTGTTTACAATCCTAATACGCACATATCCTTGGCATCATAAATCCGACACATGAAAACGATCACGATCAATCAACTCAGACCGGGAATGTTCATGGTTGAGATGGATCTGCCTTGGCATCGGACCACCTTCCTCTTCCATAAACGCCTCATCCGCCACCAGCAGGACATTGATCTCCTCCGACGACATGGCATCAAAGAGGTGAAGATCGACCCTAGCCGAGGTTTCGATGTCGAGCCAGTCCCGTCAGTCGACGCGCCGCCATCGTCGGGCGCTCAGGATGCAGCCGACACCCCCCAACCGAGCCTGGAGGTAAAGCCGGCCGCGTCAGAAGAGGCTCCGCATCCAGCCTACAGGGCAGAGAGATCAGCAGCGCAGCGGCAGCCGCCTGTCACGCAGGAAAAGATGCCACCATCGCCGAACGCTCAGGAGCCAGCCGCCGTCCTGACAACGGACTCGAAGGGGACCTCATCTGAAAAGGCAGTTCAACCGGACAGTGCAGAAAAACATGCGAACCCGTTGCAGCCACCAATTACACAGAAGACAGCCGCCCCTTCCCATCCGATCCATGAGGTGAAGCCGGCCTCGTCAGAAGAGCCTCCTCAGCCAGCCTACAGCGCGGAGACAACAGCCGCGCAGCGGCAGCAGCCTGTCACGCAGGAAGAGGCGCCTCCGCCGCCGAAAACACAGGAACAGGCCGCCGCCGCCCAAGCGACCTACACAGAAGCGGCCTGTTCGATGGAGCGCATGTTTGAAGAGTTAGAGGCGGGAATCGTACCTCGCCCAGACACGCTGCGAATGGTCGTGACGAATGTGCTCTCCCGTGTGCTGGATGATGGTGCCGCCATGCTCAGTCTTCTCTCTCTCCAAAAGATGAAGCGCTTCGATCGCACGTTGGCCTCACACGCACTCGATGTCTGTACCCTCTCGCTCATTGTGGGAAATGCCTATGGGGTTGCAGGGGGAGAGATGGAAGCGCTCGGCGCCGGCGCGCTACTCCACGACATCGGCTATATACGATTGCCGCGGAATCTGTACCGTAGGAGCCAGGATCTCTCGGAGCAAGAGCGCACGATCATGCAACAGCATCCTGCACTGGGACTGGCGATCTTACGGGAGGCAAAAGAGGACCGTGAGACAGTCGTTCGAATTGTCGCGGAACATCATGAGTGCTGCAATGGGAGCGGGTTCCCACACAAGCTCCAGGGAGACTCCCTCTCAGTCTTGTCACAGCTGGTCAGCTTAGTAGACGCCTATGACGGCATGGTGAGCCGCCGTGGAGGGCGTCCGGCGATGCTGCCGCATGATGCTATCCGACAGCTGTTTCGTCTTGGGGATACAGGGCGGTATGCAAAGGATTTGACCCAAGCCATGATTGGCAGTCTTGGCGTATATCCGATCGGCAGCCTCGTCCTGTTGAACACGGCAGAACAGGCGGTGGTGGTGGGGATGAATCAGACGCAGCGGCTCAAGCCGGTGGTGAAAGTGATCACTGGGCCACAGGGGGGGACGTATCTCACGCCGATTCGCGTCGATCTTGGGGCCCAGGCACTAGGGGCGTCTGCACGGACCATCACGAAGGTGCTGGATCCCCTTCATGAACGAGTGAATGTGGCCATGTTTCTTGACGGTGTTCACGAGGAGGCGGCCTGATGAAACCTCCAGCAAAGATTCACGCCAAGGCATCTGGCCCTTCAAGTTCATCCAAGCCTCAGAACTTTCTGAACCAAGCTACGCTGGATACGCTCCCGATCGGGGTAGTGCTGCTCGATAGTCGGCTTCGCATCTTGTCTGTGAACGCTGAGGCCGCCCGCCTCCTGGGACAATCTGCTGATTCCTGCTCATCGAAACCGCTCCAAGAAGTATTGCGACAGCAACCTGGGACATCCGACCACAACATCGTGACGCGCATTCACGAGTCCATTCCCGATCGTCACCCCATACAAACAGCCCAGACGACGCTCACAGGCCCCACACACGAATCGCATCCGGTTGAATGGACCTATGCCCCATTGGACACGGACGGAAACGCCGGTGGGGTGTTGACGATTCGTGATCTGACTCGCGAGAAAGAGCTGCAGCAAGATCGCGACCGCCTGGCGCGCGTGGCAGAAGAAAGTCCTTCCCCTGTAATCGAGTTGGACTCCGATGCGAACCTCGTTTATGCGAATCCCGCGATGACGCAGTTGCTGCAGCAGTTTGGCTACGACACCCATGGGTTTCCCTCTGTAGTTCCTCGTGAGCTGTCGTCGCTCGTTCAACGATGCCTCGAATCGGGACAGGAAGTACGGGGAGAAGAGGTCTGCTTACCTCAAGCAAGTTTCATCTGGATTTTCTGCCCAGTCCCCTCTCATCAATTGGTCCGAGGCTATGCGGTCGATATGACCGACGTCAAGGCGGCCCAAGAGGAGCTGCGCCAGTCAGCCGAGCACCTTCGCCACAGCAATCGCCAATTGGATCTGGCGCTCCAGGAAGCACAGGATGCCGCTCGCGTGAAGACGTCGTTCCTGGCGACCGTGAGCCACGAGTTGCGGACACCGATGAACGGCGTCATTGGGATGACGGGCTTATTGATGGATACGGAGCCATCGGAGGAACAACAATCCTATATCGAAACCATTCGACAGTGCGGTGAAGCCTTATTGAGTTTGATTAATGATATTCTTGAGTACGGCAAGATCGAAGCCGGAAAACTAGAACTGGAATGTATCGACTTCAATCTCCGCACGACGGTGGAAGATGTCTTGGGTCAATTTGCGGAGCGGGCGCAGACCAAAGGACTGGAAATCACCGGCCTAGTGCATGCGGCCGTACCGACGGGTCTGCGCGGCGATCCAGGACGGCTCCGTCAGATCCTCACAAACTTCGTCGGCAATGCGATCAAGTTTACGGAACAGGGCGACGTGACAGTTCAAGCCTTTCTTGAGAAAGACTTGGCCGATGCAGTGCTCGTCCGATTCGAAGTCACCGATAGCGGAATTGGTATCCCCCCGGATGTACAGGCGCGACTCTTTCAACCGTTTACCCAGGCTGATAGCTCCACCTCACGCAAATATGGGGGGACCGGTTTGGGGCTCGCGATTTCGAAACAGCTCGCCGAGCAAATGGGTGGCCACGTCGGTATCACCAGTCAATCTGGGCACGGCAGTACATTCTGGTGCACCGCTCACTTCCTTAAACAGACGATGTCCCCCATGGCCATCGTGCGGTCGGCAGAGTTAACCGCACGTCGCGTACTGATCGTAGACGACAACGAATCGAACAGGATGATTCTCCACCACCTGGTCACTGGATGGGGCATGGTCAACGATCAAGCCCAAGATGCCGCCTCTGCCATGGCACTGATCGAGCAGCAGGCAGCGAACGGCATATCCTACGATGTAGCCATCGTCGACATGTTGATGCCGGGTAAAAACGGGCTACAACTCGCCAAGGAACTGAAGGCTCATCCTGTCGGATCGCTGGTCCGTCTTGTGATCCTCACTTCGCTCATTCAGCGAGGGCATGCGGAACTGGCGCGCAAAGCCGGATTTGTCGCCTATCTCACCAAACCAGTCCGCCACGATCAACTCTCCAACTGCTTGAGAACCGTGCTGGGATTATCAGGGCCTGTGAGTGAAGGAACACCACCAACGGTTATCACGCCTGCGCCGCCGCTCATTACGCGGCATACGCTCGCAGAGACTCAGTCGTCCGCGCGCGTCCTGGTGGCTGAGGACAATCTCATCAATCAGAAATTGACCGTTCGCATGTTAGAGAAACTTGGCTACCAATCGGACGTCGTGGAAAACGGCCAAGAAGCGATGGCCGCATTGGCCCGTAGCTCCTATGCCGTGGTCCTCATGGACTGTCAGATGCCGCTCGTCGACGGATTCGAGGCGACCAGACTCATTCGTCAGCGCGAATCGGCGGCTCAAGAGTCTGCTGCAACGAACGCCCACGAGACACGTCATATTCCGATCGTCGCCTTGACAGCCAATGCCATGCGAGGAGATCGAGAGCGCTGTCTCCTCGCCGGCATGGACGATTACTTGACGAAGCCCGTGCGAAAAGAAGAGCTCAAGGGGGTCCTCGATCGATGGATATCGATGTCCCAATCTCCGCAGGCCACGGATACCGACGGTACGACACAGCCCCACGTGGAAGAAAGCGCTGGAGCGGTCCCGGTGATCTTTGATGTGGCTGCGATGTTACGAAACATCGGAGGCGATAAGGCACTATTGGAAGAGCTGGTTGCGCTATTTCTCACGCGCTATCAACCCATGTTGGAGGAGATCCGCGCGTCCTTGGCCAACAGAGACCAACAGGCTGTCGAACAGGCAGCTCATGCACTGAAAGGGACAGCCGGTAATCTCTGTGCGTCGGAGGTGGTGTTGTCCGCTGGACAATTGGAAGCACTCGGACGACTCGGTGCGCTGCTGGAAGGTCCCATCATCTATGCGCAACTTGAAAGCGCGGTACTCCGCCTCGTTCAACATCTGGAAGAGCGAAGCCAGAAACACACCGAAACTCGGAAACGTGCCGCCTGATCCGTGAAATGTGAATCGTGAAAAGTGAAAGGTTTCTGAGGAAGAGCGCTCGGCAGTCCTACGTTTAACGTTTTACGTCTTACCTTTCACGTCTCTTGGGCTAGGCCGGAATCGCCTCAGCGAGCGGAAGGGTCTGATCAATCTCGGCGTGCCTTGGAGCGGAAAACACCGGATATCGGGTGGGATAGTCCTCGGAAAGAACCAGTTGCTTGCACAGTCTTGTGCGAGGGTTCATAAGGAGAGGGCCGCGAAGATTGGCCGTCACGGCAGACGGATCATCCGATGGAATGGTAAGGATAACCGCGAGGGTCACCTCATCAGTCTCACTCCCCTGCACGTCAAACATCGCCTCTGGCGAAATCGTCACCTGATAATTTTCGTTGAACAACGCGGGATCGATGACCACAAACGCAAGGGACGCCTCTTCCACACAGTGGAGCCATTTGAATGGAGCATCGGTGTCATGATCGAGCATCACATAGCAGGTCCACTCTGGAAACCCGAGCAACCCTGACGGGAAGGTCAGCAAGGCCTCAGCAGAGATGTCGACGAGACCAAAGCGAGTTGACGAAACATTCATGGCGACGGCTCCTTGTCGTTAACCCGTTTTAGGTCGTAATAAACGTCGGAATGCATCGAGCGGGACCACTGGCGTACGTGCTGCAAGTTGGTTCTCCTCTTGAATCCTGACGCAGACCTCATCGCGATGCACTTCAATCGTTCGTGGCGCTTCAATCCCCAAGCGAACCTGTCCATTCTTAAGGCCCAGTACCACGATCCGAATGTCCGGACCGATGGCCACACCTTCACCGCGTCTCCGTGTCAGGACCAGCATCCGTGCAGTCCAATCTCTCTCATGGTATCCACTCGGTTGTATCGGCGTTGACGTGTGAAACTTGAGAACGACTGTCAGCGGAGAAATTTCAGAAGTGACGAATCAAACAATCGTATGAACGTTTGGCTAGTCGCCTGGTATGCTGTTTGCTGCAGCTGAAGCTCGGTCAGCGCCGTTGCCAGATCGGTATCAGTTTGATCTGAGAGTGCTTGCTGGATGGCCGCGGACACAACCAGTGAGGTCCCGTGAGCCGTGTCCAGACGATTCTCAATGGCCCCAATCTGCCCCTGCGCAAGACTAATCTGATCGATCGCCTTGTCGAGACTTCCGATGCCTACTTCAATTCCAGCCCCATTGTTGGATTCCAACGCGACGAGCAAGTTACTGAGACCGTTAAAGATATTCGTTGTGGGTCCCGTGAATACCTGATCACCCGGAAGAACAATCTGCGTAGTTTGGTTCGGACCGACCCCAATCGACTGACTTTCGCTATTGCCTTGATAGGAGACGGTGTCGCCGACGCCTAACACAAAGGGCGGTGCATCGGTCTTGGTTCCGGCAAACACGGGTTGCCCGGCCACCTCCGTATTGGCGAGTTGAATCAATTGCCGATGCAGTTGCCGAACCTCTTGAGCGATCGTCACCCGTCCTTGCGCCGATGTCGTATCACTCCTCGCTTGCACCGCAAGCTCTCGAACACGGCTGATCAGGCTTTGCGTCTGCCCCAAGGTCTGGTCGCTCACCGCGACACGCGCAGTTCCAAATTGAATATTCCTGATCCATTGATCATTGTCGGCCAGTGCGGACTTATCGAGGATGACCTGCCCGAAGATGCTGGGGTCATCGGAAGGTTTGGCGACGCGTAGCTGGGAGGCGATCTGCTCTTGCGCGCGGACGATACGTTCCTTGGTGCGCTGCAAGTTTCCTGTCGTCGAGCCAAACAACTGTTGGTCAGAAACTCGCATGGGTAGGCTCCACTTTCTCGATGTTTCCAGACAGTTCGAATGTGCTCATCGCTTGATAGATAAAATGGTTTGAAACATCTCGTCCGCTGTGACAATCAGGCGCGAGGCCGCCTCAAAGCTCCGTTGATATTGAAGGAGGTTGGCGAGCTCTTCGTCCATCGATACACCGGAGACGGACGCGCGCTGGGAGGTCAATTGATCGTGAAGGACCAGTTGTGACTGGAGATCACGTTGGACTCCTTGTGTCGTCGAACCAAAGCCCCCGGCGATCGTACTGTAGTACTCTTGAAAGGTGACGTTGCCGAACGGGGCGAAGTCCGTACTCCTGAGACCGGACAAGGCCAAGGCATTCGCATTATTGCCAGGGACTCCTACCGCAGTCGATGACGCCGCAATCTGGCGAATATTGCTCAACGAGACGGCAATCGTATTGGCAGTCGTTCCAGTCGGCGCAAAGAAATCCTGGTTGGTGGAGCCATCCAATCCGAAACCCAATCGATGTTGTTGATTGACCTGGGTGACAAGTTCAGAAGCCAACGTGTCGAGAGCACTCCGCAACGAGGGGATGGTTTGATCGCGAACGTCAAGGAGCCCTTTCAGCCGTCCACTTTGAATGACAGGACCTAGACTCGTCGTAGGCCCCGCCCCTGCGTCATAGCGTACATCAAACAGTCCATTATTGCTGAGATCAGGGACCCCGACCAGCTGGTACGTCCGCTCCTTGTCGACAAGGAGGTGTCCACGTCCGGCAAATACGGTCAATTGGCCTGTGGCGTCTTCGATCGATGAAATCTCGACCAACTCTCCCAAATCGGCGAGCGCGACGCCACGTTCATCTCGCAGGTCATTGGCCTGTTGTCCGCTGGACTCCGCGTCGGAAATTTTCGTATTCAAGCCCGCAATCTGGCTGGTCAGCCGGTTCACATCCGTGATGGTTTGCCCCACTTGATTGTCTATAGACTGTTGCGCGGCGGTCAAGGTCGCAGCGGACTGATTCAATCGACCCGCGAGCGCCGTGGCTTTGGACAGGAATACCGTTCGAGCAGAGAGATCGCTCGGGTTGGTCGCCACATCCTGAAGCGCACCGAAAAATTCATTGAGGCCCGCCCCGATGCCTTGATTACTAGCGTCCCCGAAGAGCGGCTCCAGCCGGGACAAGGCGTCGCTCGAGGCGGTAAACTCGCCCAACCGCTCACGCGAGGCAAGCAACTGATCTTCTATGAATGAGTCGAATGAACGGCGAATACTCTCGGCATGCACACCCGTGCCGATCTGGCCCGGAGATCCGTTCTCCGGTATGTTCTCGGCCAAGGTAACGTGTTGTCGGGAATACCCCGGCGTATTGACATTCGCGATATTGTGCCCCGTGACCGAGATGGCCTGCTGAGCAGCAAATAAAGCGGTTTTGCCAATGTCCGCGAGTCTGTTAATTCCCATTTGTCACTCTAGCAGGCTGCAAAAAATAGGTTTGGCTAGTTGATCTGGTTTGTTTTGTTTATCTGGCTAGTTTCGTTCACCCAAAAACCCAGACTGACCAGACACACCAAATAAACCAAATCCAGCATCCTGCTAGCCTTTCTGTCGAAACATCAAAGCACCCATGCCCGATTGGTGAGGTTCTCCGGATCCGGAATAGAGCCCCAAAGGAGCCGGGGCCTGGCGCACGACGTTCAACCCCTTTCTAATGAATGCTTGTAGGCTGTTCAGGATGCCGGCATTGATCGATATCTCGTGACGAAGCACACGAATCTTCCCGGCCATCCTCGTATACAACGCTTCCAACCCCTGGGCCTCGGCGGTCTCAAGCCGCTCCAGAATGATGCTCAAGGATATCGCCGACGGAGCAAGATTCCAACGATCAGCCAACCGCATGACCCAAGCCGTCCGTTCCGTCTCAAGCAGAAGAAGATCATCCAACAGTGTGGCTCGCTGACGATTAACCTCAGCCATGTCTGTCAATGCAAGCGTTCTGAGAGCTTGTCGCTCCCGTTGGATATTGTGTGCCAGAGCATCACACTGCGCCTCTTCACGGCGTAGGATATGATCGAGTTGCTGGAGAGCTGTCACGATGTCCTGCATAGTTCTCGGTACCCGTGAAGCGGGAAGTGGAAAATATCTGTCGATCTGATGATGTGATGATTGGTCGGAAACTCAACAGGTCAACAGACTCCGGCACGATATCCTCACAGCCTGTTAGAGAACCGCGTCGGTGAGCGTCTGACGAATGACGGCGTCGGCTACTTTTTTCGCCGACACGGTGTACGTCCCGGCGTCCACCGATTGGCTAATCCGTTCAATTCGCTCTTTGCGTGCGGCATCTGGCTGATCAGCCAACGCCTTGATCCGCTGGATCTCTTTTGCCTGATCAGAGATCTGCACCCGATCCTGGCGTCCGTCCTGTCGTGTCTGCGGCTTCGCGCTGACACCATCGGCTCCTTGGACACCGAGTAGGAGTTTGGCAAGGTGATCTGGCTTGCCATGACCGGAGATCTGCATGACGATGGCTCCTCTCTGTTCTTTCTTCTACGAGTTCACCCCGATATCCTCGTGAGAGTGGGGCGATGATCCTTGTCGACTCCTCTATCGGCTATCGGCCCTGAAAACTTGAGGGAGGGAGCATTTTTTTCTGTGTACTCATGAATCATTTTTGCCAGCCCAAGCCCCCCAGCCTCGGAAGCCAACCGGCCAATCTCCTGGTCATAAAAGGAGTAAAAGTAGGCTCCCCCCTTGTTCTCCAATGCCCCCTTCGGAACCGTTTCTCTCATCACTTTCAAGAGATTAGAGATAAAGTAGGCTTCAAATTCATGGGCTGCCTGCTTAAGATCAGCCAGTTGCCCCAGCTGGCCAGGAGCACGGACTTCAGGAACTCGCAACAAACCAAGCTGGGTCTCGGCCATATTACCAATCGGGCTACCCATCTTGATATCGCTATACACGGTTACTCTCCATTACCATATTCATATAATTCAATATTTTAGCTATACAACATCAAGGTTAGCCTGAAGGGCTCCAGCTGCTCTAAGCGCTGAGAGAATTGCAACCAAGTCCCTGGGGGTCACCCCGACAGCATTCAGTGCTCGTACCACTTCCCCGAGTGTAACCGTTTCATCCACCACCACTAGTCTGGACTCCTGCTCTTTTACTTCCGTTTGAACATCTTCGGTCACGGTCGTTTGTCCGCCAGTGGACCCAAGTAACGGAGCAGGGGGCTGCGACACATTAACCGTATTCTTCACCGAGATCGTAAGATTGCCATGGGAAATGGCGCAGGTAGAGATACGAACATGTTCC
>JANYEF010000143.1 GCA_025363325.1 Nitrospira sp.
CGACATTCTTTACCAGGCCTCTGTAGCCGTGGGGCGTGGGGTGGACCTCCTGGGACTTCCGCATCCGAAAATGAAGGAATGTAGTGTGCAAGTGAATAGCCTGGAGAACGAGGCCGACCGAGTCTCCCGCGATGCGATTTCCGCCCTCTTTGAAAATGAAACCAACCCGATCGCGGTGATCAAGTGGAAAGAAATTTACGAGAACTTCGAAGCGGGAACCGACCGGTGTGAAGACGTCGCGAACATTCTTGAGCGAATCACGCTCAAGCACCACTGAACGGCAACGATGAACACCGAACAATGAACGATGAGCAATAACATCCGGGTTCTCTCCGTTCAGCGTTCAGCGTTCAGCGTTCAGCGCTGGCGGTGCCATGCCTGAGCTGACTGGAATGCTGCTCATTGTGGTGGTGTTGGCACTCCTGTTCGACTTTTCGAACGGGTGGCATGACAGTGCCAACGCCATTGCGACCGTGGTCTCCACGCGAGTCGTGAGCCCGCTTGTGGCGGTCATGGCAGCCGGCGTCCTCAATGTGGCCGGGGCGTTCATGTCCACCGCGGTGGCAAAGATGGTGGGGTCGGGGATTGTCAATCCGGCTTTTGTCACCCAAGAAATGGTTGCGGCGGCGTTGGCCGGTGCGATCTTGTGGAATCTCTTCACGCTGTTGTTGGGATTGCCGACTAGTTCCTCTCATGCCTTGATCGGCGCGCTGGTCGGGGCTTCGGTGACCCATGGAGGGTGGGCCACGGTGAAGTGGTCCGGGCTTCGACCGGTGATGGAAGCCATGGTGCTTGCGCCGTTCTTTGGCTTTGCCATCGGGTTTTCGTTGATGGTGTTGATCAGCTGGGTCTGTTTTCGTGTGACCCGGAGTGTGGCCACTCAACTGTTCAAAAGGCTGCAGCTCGTGTCCGCCTGTTTCATGGCGTTCAGTCACGGTGCCAACGATGCCCAGAAGGCCATGGGGATCATTACGTTGGCCTTACTTTCTGCAGGACAGATTCCGTCGAGTGAGGTGCCGGGGTGGGTGATCGGCGCTTGTGCGGTGGCGATGGGATTGGGAACGGCCGTGGGCGGCTGGCAGATCGTCCGTACGCTGGGAATGGGCATCGTTAAGCTGGAACCGGTGCATGGGTTTGCGGCGGAGACCGGTGCCGCGGCGGTGCTGTTCGTGACGGCATACATTGGTCTGCCGGTGAGCACCACTCAGACTATCACGACGTCGGTCATGGGGGTCGGCGCGATCAAGCGATTCTCGGCTGTGCGCTGGGGCGTCACCACGAGAATTCTGTACGCCTGGATTTTCACACTGCCTGGCGCCGCGCTTCTCGCCTCGCTCATCTATTATCTGATCGGGATCAGGTTTAGCTAACCGGCGGACCGATCTGTTGGATGGGTAGCCGGACGACAAAACGGCTGCCGGTCGGGGCATTCGCTTCGACCCACACCCGCCCGCCTAGACCCTCGACGATATGCCTGACGATCGCCAGCCCGAGCCCTGTTCCACCTAATTCACGCGAGCGGGCCTTATCGACTCGATAAAATCGTTCGAATACGCGTGGGCGATCCACTTCAGGAATTCCAAGGCCGGTATCGGTGACGCTCAGTTCCACAGCCGTGACAATCGTGGGCTGCTCGGCATCGTCCGACACCGCGTGGGCCGCGACGGTGATGGTCCCGTTTCCGGGGGTGTATTTGACGGCGTTATCGAGCAAGTTGGATAGAACTTGCAGCAGCCGGTCTTCATCGCCGAGCACAGCGGGCAGATTGTCCTCCACGAAGGAGACGAGCCGATGTCCTTTCTTGTCTGCTAAGGGCTTGATCATGGCCAGCGTTCGTTCGATGACACTCTGGATATGCAGCGGCTCTCGCTTGAACAGGACCTGCCCAGATTCGATCTTTGACAGCTGGAGGAGGTCTTCCAGAATCAGGTTCAGCCGGTCGCTTTGCTTGAGAATGATGTCGAGGAATTTTGTACTGGTCTCAGGGTCGTCTTTGGCGCCATCGAGCAAGGCTTCGATATACCCTTTGATCGACGTAAGCGGGGTCCTCAGCTCGTGGGACACGTTGGCGACGAAATCTTTCCGGATAATTTCCAGGCGTCGTAATTCTGTCATGTCGTGAAAGACCAGCACCGCGCACGCGTCGTTCTCTCGATCGCTTTCAGTCACCGAGGCCTCGATATGGAGACGGCGACCACTCGGGTGCAGGAGAATTTCATCTTCTTCGTTCATTCGTGTCGTCAGGACCGTTGAGACTAACGTATCCAGCTGCGGATGGCGGAAGACATTGGAGCAGGGGTGTCCCCGTGCTTCCATCCTGGTGACGTCGAACATCCGTTCCAGCGCTGGATTGATTTGCAGCACCCGACCTCGACGGTCCAGGACCATCACGCCTTCGACCATCGAGGTCAGCATGGCCAAGAGCTGGGACCGATCTTCGGAGAGTTCATCGATCTTGGTTCTCAGTTGGTCCGTCATGTGGTTGAGCGTGTCGGCTAAGAGGCCGACTTCGTCCCGTGATCCGGTTCGAATGCGGACGGTGTGGTCACCCTTCGCCAGCTGCTGTGCGGCGATCGCCATATCGGATAGGGGTTTCGTGATGCTGTGAGCGAGCCACACACTTAGCGCGACGGCAATCAAGAATGCAATTCCGAAGGCGAGGGCCAAGTCTTGGTGCAGCTTGGCCACTTCACGATCGAACGTGGTCATCGGCAACCCCAGCCTCAAGAAGACGGTGGGCGTCGCTTGGTTCGCACCGCTCAGACCGACAGCCAAATACAACGTGCGCTCACCGGTGGTGTGACTCGTGCGGAGATCCGTTCCGCGCCCGGTGGCAACGGCTTGCTGGATTTCTGGTCGCGCCCGGTGGTTCTCAATCGCAGCGAGGTTGCTATCCGAGACGGCGCTGTCGGCTAACACCCGTCCATCCGGAGCGACGACGGTCACGCGTGCAAGGGCTCGTGAGCTGAGGTCTCGCACGACTGCCTGTAATTGGGGGGTGGAAGACAGCGCCCCTGATTGCGTCAGAAACGGCTGCAACCCGTACGCGACGAGACTGGTTCGCGCCTCCAGCATCTGGCCCGATTGGACGATCTCCTGTTGATCAAGGGAGCGAACCACCAATGCCCGGGCGATGAGAAGCCCGCAGGCGAGGACCAGCAGGGTTCCGATCGTGACCTTCCACCGGATGGAGAGGGTCATATCACTCTTCACCCATGACTCATCACTGCTCCTTCAGTTTATAACCCAGGGATTTGACCGACATAATCGCCTCGTTGAGCGAGGGGAGTTTCTGCTTGAGTCTTCGGATGTGGACATCGACCGTCCGCGTCGTTCCGTAGTAGTCGTATCCCCAGACGGTATTAAGGAGGATGTCTCGTGTCAGGACTCTGCCGGGATTGCGCAAGAGATGCTCGAGTAGGCCGAATTCTTTCGCCGTGAGGGGGACTTCTATCTTCTTCACGGTGACTTCGTGTCGCGCGAGATCCATGACGAGATCGCCATAGCGATAGTGGGCCGAGCTGTCGTCCGGTTTCCGATCAAGCCGTCGAAAGAGGGCCTTGATGCGGGCGACCAGAGTCTTGGGGCTGAACGGTTTGGTGACGTAGTCGTCGGCTCCCAGCTCCAGACCAACGATGGTGTCCGACTCTTCGGCTTTGGCGGTCAATATAATGATGGGGAGCATTGCGGTCTCTGGAGCCGATCGCAGGCGTTTACAGACTTCGAGGCCGTCGATTTCAGGCAGCATCAAGTCGAGGACGACCAAATCGGGCTTCTGCTGTTTCACTTGCTGGAGGCCTTCCATACCGGTCTTGGCCGATACGGTTCGAAAGCCTTCTTTCTCCAAATATAGTTTGACCAGTTGGAGAATGTCGGGCTCATCTTCAACGATGAGGATTTTCTTGCTTGCAGGGCTTGGCATAGCTAGGAGTTTGCGGAAAACCTATTGTGGCACGGTAGAAATTTAATGGCCCGCACGTCTGGGACAAGCTCGGTCTGTCTGGTCCATCTGGTTTGTTTTGTTTATCTGGTTATTTTGGTTCATCTGGTTAATTTCGTTCAACCAAAAAACTAGACAAACCAGACAAACCAAATGAACAAGACAGGCTGGCGGACTTTTTCAGCATCCTGCTGATGGTGTGAGCCTACGAGGGAGAGGGCATCGTGTCAAGACAGGTGAGGGAAGAGACGCGCGGGCCAATTCAGTTGACGGGCCCCGCTGCTCTGACGTAAGGTGGACGGCAGTGATCTGTGAGTATATGGGCACGAATGTGGCCCTATACGGTGTGAAGGAAAGGTGGCCGTTATGAAGATCTATCTCGCTAATCCACGCGGGTTTTGCGCCGGAGTCGATCGCGCGATCGATATCGTCGATCTCTCGCTGAAGAAGTATGGGGCGCCGATATACGTCCGACATGAAATCGTCCATAGCCGGCATGTCGTGAACTCGCTTCGCGACAAGGGCGCCGTGTTTGTGGAAGAGTTGGGCGAAGTGCCGGAAGGCTCAGTCGTGATCTTCAGTGCCCATGGGGTTGCCAAGTCGGTCTGGGATGAAGCGAATCGGCGTCGGTTGCATGTGATCGATGCCACCTGTCCGTTGGTCATCAAAGTCCATAACGAAGTCAATCGCGACTATACGCAGGGGTATGACCTCATTCTGATCGGCCATGCCGGCCATCCTGAAGTGATTGGGACGCTGGGACAGATTCCGGACAAGTTCCATCTGGTCTCCTCGGTGGAAGATGTCGAAAAGCTGCAGGTTGATAATACGCACGAGCTCTCGTACGTCACGCAAACCACGCTGAGCGTCGATGAATGTCGGGATATCGTCGGCGCGCTCCATCAGCGGTTCCCGCACATCAAGGGGCCGCACCAGGAAGACATTTGTTACGCGACACAGAATCGCCAGAATGCGGTGAAGGAACTCTCCAAGCTGGTGGACGTCATTCTTGTGATCGGCTCCCCGAATAGCTCAAATTCCAACCGCCTCCGTGAGTTGGGGGAGCGGTGCGGGATTGCCTCCTACTTAATCGATGCCGCCTCTGACATCAATCCAACCTGGCTCACGAACGTGCAAGCGGTCGGGATCACAGCCGGTGCTTCAGCGCCCGAGGTTCTGGTCGAAGAGTTGGTGACGTACCTCAAGACGTTCGGGACCGCAGAGGTCCAAGACCTGACTGTCATCGAAGAAGATGTTGAGTTTCTTCTTCCCAAGGAACTGATCACGATTGAGTCCCTCAACAAATCTGTTGGGGCTCAGGCGGGATAACCGCATCCCATCGCCGTCGTTCCACTCACAAAATGTTGTAGGTTCCTCTCCTCCCGTCTACCACTGGCAGCATTTTTCTTTGATTTTTTCCGCAGGCCTGTGCTAAAAAGCCAGGCAAGGGGCGAGGGGCACGAGGCGAGAGGGAAGACATTCCTTCTGGTCACCCCCCTAGCCTCTAGCCCCGTGCCGCTCGCCAGAACATCGGTAAGCGCAGCAGAAGCGCTCATGAATAATGCAGGCTAAGTCCTCTCGAGATACGCTACCGAAGGAGTCGCCGATGTATTTGAAATCCCTTGAGATGACGGGGTTTAAGTCGTTTGCAGAAGCTCGGATCGAATTCCCCGATGGCGTCACCGCCATCGTGGGGCCCAACGGGAGCGGAAAGAGCAATGTCGTCGACGCGATTCTCTGGGTACTCGGAGAGCAGAGCACGAAGGCCCTGCGTAGCGAGAAGATGGAAGATGTGATCTTTAACGGGACCGAAATGCGGAAGCCTCTCGGTCTGGCCGAAGTGTCGCTCGTGATCAGCGGACTGGATCGGATCAATGTGGATCCCCTATCCGGCCTTTCGAGCCAGCTGTCGGAATATCAAGAACTCATGATCACGCGCCGCCTGTACCGTAATGGCGACAGCGAATACCTCATCAATAAGACCGCCTGCCGGTTGAAAGATGTCCGGAGCATCTTGCTGGATACCAGGGCCGGGACAAAAGGACACACCGTGATTGCGCAGGGGCAAATCGATCAGATCCTCAACGCCTCGCCACAAGATCGGCGTGAATTGATCGAAGAAACCGCCGGCATCATTCGCTACAAGAAACAGAAGGCCGAAGCGTTACGCAAGCTGGATGCGACGCAGCAAAACCTCTTGCGGGTGCGGGACATCATTGCTGAGGTGAAAAAGCAGTTGAATTCCCTTGAGCGCCAAGCGCGGCAGGCGCGGTCCTATCAGACGTTGCACCAAGAGGCCAAATCGCTGGAAATTCAGTTGCTGACCAACGAATACCGTGTCCTCCGAAGCACGATCAAGGAGGTGGAGTCGGAGTTGCAGACGTTGGAGGACCACGAGTCCGAACAGTCCGCCGAGCTGGCGCGTTTGAATGCAGAGCTTGAGCGGATCAAGCTCGCGATTGCGACAGCGAACGAGGCGATTGGGCAGCGGCGCGAGGAACTGTCGAAGGTTGAGCAGCAACAGGCGCAGGCGTTGACGTCCGCTGAAGTCGAGCGTAATCGCAGCGAACTTTATGCGCAGCAGCAGAGTCAGGGAGGGGAGGAACTCGAGCGCCATACCCAGGAGCAGAAGCAGGGCGCGGCGGAGGCTGCGGCCATCGAGGAGACGCTGGCTGCGCTCGAGCGTGAATGTGTGGAGCGGGAGCAGGTGTTCGCGACGCTCGACCGGGAAATGAAAGAGCTGGTTCAGCAACGAACTGCGGCCTTGGCTGAAGAGGAACGAGGGCGTCTGGACGTACTGAATTTGTCAGTATTGGTCGCAAATACCGAGCAGACCGTAGTGCAACTCGCCGCTCGCATTCAAGAGGCTGCGGATCGTGAAGGCCGGCTGGCTCGTGAGCGGGAAGACTTTCGCCTGCAGCATGTCACGACAACGGACAAGCGCCAGGCGCTCCAACAGGCCTGTCATGACGCGGAGCAATTGGTTGTTGATCTGCGCCGGCAGCGGCAGGGTGTCGAGGAAGAGAGCGAGCGTCTGTCGTCCGAGTTGGTCGAAGTCGACCAGTTGGTCCTTCGTCAGTCGGAAGAGTTGGCCGCAGTGGATTCGCACCTTCGTGCACTGCAAGGCGTGTTGCAAGAAGATATGGGTTATGGGCGGCGCGGCGACGAAGAGTCGACCGCGCTCAAAGCCTGCACCGGGGTTCGCGATGCCATTGCCGAATGGTTGGTCGTGCCTCCTGGATGGGACCGGGCGGTGGAAGCGATTTTGGGCGAACGGGTCAGGGGATGGTTCGTCGACAATCCCGCCGCCGCTTGTGAGGCGATTGAGTTTCTCAAAGGGAAAGACCTCGGGCGAGGCACGTTCATCCCTCAGCAACCTCGATGGACGACTCGGGACACGGCATCCCACCAGTGGTGGCCCGCGATGGAGGGGCAACCCGGTGTGGTTGGGCGTGCGGTCGATATAATCCCTGTGCAGGGTGAGCGCGAAGCGGTCCGTGACTATCTCTTCGATCGGATCCTGTTCGTCGACACCCTCAAGGACGCGACGGCATTGTGGGAACAACAGCCCTGCGCTACTTCCGATGGGCCCATTCTCGTGACGCGTGCAGGAGAAGTTTTGGATGCGGCCGGAGTAATCACCGGTGGACAGGCCAGCGCAACGGGAGGGTTGCTGCAACGGCGTCGTGAGGTGCTTCACTTGGACGCCCAGGGCGTCTCTTTGACGGGATGCGTCGAGGAAGGGAAGCAGCGACGAGAGCGATTGCTAGTGCAGGCGCAGGAGTTGCGCGAGCAGAGTCGCCAACTCATGGAGTCGCTACGTGATGCTGAAATGCAGGGGCTTTCACTGCGGAAAGACGAAGCCGGGCTCCAGCATGTGCTGGGAGATCTTACCCGGCGGATCGATACATTGATGAGTGATGCGCAACGAGGCTCGGCGGAGGCGCAGCGGCTCAATCATGAAACGCGCTCCGGCGAAGCACAGCTCGTACAGTGGATGGCGGAGAAGGCTGGCCAGGACGCCGGGCTCAGTCGTGTGCGCGAACGGGTGGGGCAGATTGACGATGACATGCAGGGGCTTCAACAGCGGGTCACTGAGGCGCAATTGGTGGCGCAGGGAATCCGGGCAACCCGTGAGCATCGCCATCATGACCTTCTGCGGATGCAGCAACAGCAGCATGACGCAATCGCGCGCATTGAGACGCTGACGCACCATGTCGAAGGGCTCACGGCCTCGATCGAACAGAGCCGGGTTGAACGTGAGCGCCAAGAAGCGCGTTGTCGCGAATTCGGTGAGTCCGCAGCCCAGGTCAAGGCTCGGCTAGTCGAACTACAAGAGTCTCAGGCGCAGGACATGGCGGCGGCGCACCAGCTCGATGCCGGGTTGGAGGATGTTCGCCGCGCGGTGTCGTCTCTTCGCGAATCCCGCATGGCGGTGGAGGTCAAGAAGGCGGAAATTCGGATGCAATTGGGGACCGTCGAATCCACGCTCTTGGGAACGTACCAGGTCGATCTCTCGACGCTGCTCGATTCACCGGTCGTGGAGATGACACCTGAACAGCTGTCCATCGGGGAAGAGCCAATCCCTGAAGGCCAACCGGCAGTCAATGAAGCCGCGTTACGGGAGCAACTGCAGAAAATTCGCGAGAAACTCGATCGCCTGGGGCCAATCAATCTGGCGGCGATCCAGGAACATCAAGAGTTGGATGAACGATATCGATTCCTGACGACGCAGGAGCAAGATCTCTCCACATCCATCGGCTCGCTCAAAGAAATCATTCAGCGCATCAACCGCACCACGAAAGACATGTTTGCCAGTACCTTTGCCGAGCTTCAACAGAAATTCAGTGAAGTGTTCGTGAAGTTCTTCCCCGGTGGCCGGGCCGAACTCCAGTTGGTCGAGGTGCCGGCGGATGAGACACTGGAAAGCCACGGACCGCAGGAGCCGGGAGTCGACATCGTGGTGCAACCACCGGGCAAACGCTTGAAGAGTATCACCATGCTCTCGGGCGGGGAGAAGACCTTGACGGCGATGGCCCTGCTCTTCGCGAGCTTCCTGATCAGACCGACGCCGTTCTGTATTCTCGACGAAATCGATGCGCCGCTGGATGAAGAGAACATCGGGCGCTTTACCAGCGTATTGCGTGAACTCTCCGAAGGTGCGCAGTTCATGGTCATCACCCACAGCAAGCGGACAATGGTCATTGCGGACTCGTTGTTTGGGGTCACCATGGAAGAGCCGGGCATCTCAAAAATCGTCTCAGTGAGACTGGGTAATTTGCAGCCGGCCTAAGCACCGCAGATTGGCTAAAACATCCGTACTTCAGAGGACTTCCGCCTCTCTGATTCTTGACTCAGAGTAGGGTGTCTGTTATATACCCCCACAGGGTCAGAACTATGCGTGTGCCGTCCACGTTTTCTGTTTTCTCAAGACGATGCGTGTGACTCTCATGGCCCATCCACCTGCAGTTTTTCATAGCCCAGCACCATGAAGCTGATTCGAACGCTCCTGGATCGTCTATCCGATAGCCTCTTCGTCTCCGTTCCGGGGAAGCTGGGGCTAGCGACTGAGTTGTCCAACGTTCCGCCACTGCGGCTGGTGTCGGACAAGTCCGTGATCTCAACATCCGTCGATACTGCACCGCGCCGCTCGCCAGGCCATTCCGTCAGTCCTGTGGATGCGATTGACGACGCAGTCAAGCGCAGTCAATCCTGGTTCCTCTCCAGACAACATGAGTCCGAAGGCTATTGGGTTGCCGAACTCGAAGCCGACACCACCCTGACCTCTGAATACATCATGCTGCGGCGGTTTCTCGATCGGGTCGATCCCGAGCGAGAGCGCAAGGCGGTCCGCTATCTCCGTGCCATGCAATTGCCCGATGGCGGATGGCCGATTTTCTACGGAGGGCCCTCGGAGATCAGCGCATCGGTGAAATCCTATTTCGCATTGAAGCTGAGCGGAGTGTCGGACGATGAGCCCTTCATGATGCGAGCCAAGGCCTGTATCCTCGCGAAGGGTGGAGTTGTCCAAACGAATGTGTTTACCAAGATCACGCTGGCGCTGTTCGATCAATACGACTGGGAAGGCATCCCCCACATGCCGGTTGAGCTGATGCTGCTCCCGAAGGGGTTCTACTTTAACATCTATGCCATTTCCTATTGGTCCCGCGCTGTCTTAATCCCATTACTGATTGTCTTCGCGCACCGGCCGGTGTGTCAGGTCCCGCGGGAGCAAGGGATTGAGGAGTTGTATCTCATTCCGCGCAAGGAAATCCGCTATTGGAAGTTCCCGCCGTTCAACAAAGATCAAAAGTGGTTCACCCCGCACAATTTCTTTGTCGCCTTGGATGCGATGCTGAAACTGTACGACCGGATGCCTCTGAATGGGTTGCGGGAAAAGGCCTTGCACAAGGCGGCCACCTGGATGTTGGAACACATTAAGGGCAGTGGTGGGCTGGGGGCGATTTATCCGGCCATGGCCAATTCGATCGTGGCCCTTCGCTGCCTCGGCTATCAGGTCGACGATCCATTGGTGCGGAAGGCGCTCCACGAAATTGAATCGCTGGAAGTCTACGACACGGTGTCGATCGGCGATCAGCGCGTCGAGGTGCTACATCTTACGCCCTGCCACTCTCCTGTCTGGGATACGGCATTGCTCATGAACGCCTTAATCGAAACCGGGATGCCGCAGGACCACCCATCCATCCAGAGAGCGGCTGCGTACTTGGTCTCGCGCCAAACGAAAACGGTTGGAGATTGGAAGTTCTCGTCTCCCGATGCGGAACCGGGAGGCTGGTACTTCCAGTTCGAGAACGAGTTCTATCCCGACGTAGATGACTCGGCAGTGGTGCTAATGGCGCTGTCGAAAGTTCGGATGGCTCAGACCGCCGAGTTGCAAGACTCCATCCAGCGGGGGATGAATTGGGTGCTCGCCATGCAAGGGTCGGATGGCGGGTGGGGCTCGTACGACAAGGATAACAATCGCATCGTCTTCAACTATATCCCCTTTGCCGACCACCATGCCTTGCTTGATCCGAGCACGTCCGACTTGACTGGACGCTGCCTCGAGATGCTTGGGGCGTTGGGCTACGATCAGACGCACCCTGCCGTGGCACCAGCCCTCCGGTTCCTCAAGCGAGAGCAGGAGACCGACGGCAGTTGGTACGGTCGGTGGGGCGTCAATTATATCTATGGCACCTGGTCCGTCCTAGCTGGTCTCCGTGCGATCGGAGCAGATCTCTCGGAGCCCTATATTCGCCGTGCGGTCTCCTGGCTTGAGTCGAAGCAGAATCCCGATGGCGGGTGGGGTGAGTCATGTCTTTCTTACGGCGACGACCCTGCGTGGAGCGGGAAGGGGGACAGCACGCCTTCTCAAACAGCCTGGGCCATCATGGGACTGATGTCAGCCGGGATGACCGATGCCTTCAGCGTCGCTCGCGGCGTCCAATATCTGCTCCGTCACCAAATGAAGGATGGATCGTGGGAAGAAGTCCGCCATACAGGCACCGGATTCCCCCGGGTGTTTTATCTCCGCTACCATTGGTACTGCAAATATTTTCCGTTGTGGGCCTTGGCCATGTACCGGAATTTGCGGACGCGCGGGAAGATGCGGGCCGACGAAGTACGGCAGCAGGTACTTGCGTCCGGGTGCCATCGAGCCGATCATTGAGCCGCCCGCCGACGTCATCCGTTGGCGTGGGGCAACCTCTTTCAGCATCTTCGATTCATCCCATCGCCATCTTTGCCGCAACTCGCTGGGAACTCCAGGCCGTTCGGCGCGCGCTCGCGACGGATCGTGTTGCGACAATCGCCGGAGTCCGCTGCCATATTGGACAGCGAGGGGATCGGTCGTATTGGCTCATCCAAACCGGAGTCGGTCCCGCTGCGGCCGGCACTATTGCGGGAAGGGTGTTGAAGGAGCAGCCCATGTCGCTGGTCATGTCCACGGGCTTTGCCTGCGCGCTCGTACCGGCTCAGGTGGGGGACCTCATTGTTGGCACAGCGGTGTCTTCTGCACATATTGAAAGTACCTGGACGATGAAAGATGACCGTGTGCTCTGCGACGGGGCTGTATGCGCAGGCCTTCTCAACGTGGCGCAGGATCTCGGGTTGGTCGCGCGGGTCGGAGCAGTCGTATCATCGGAAACCGTGGTGTGGCAGGCCGAGGAAAAGCGCCGACTACATCAGCTGACCGATGCGACCGGGCTCGATATGGAAAGTGCCGCGGTGGCGGCGGTGGCTCAGGAACGAGGCCTCCCTATGGCGATTGTGCGGACGGTCTCCGATCTGGTGGATGAAGATCTCCCTCTTGACTTCAATCTCTTTCTCAGGCCCACTGGCTGGATAAAAGGAATGCAGTCGGTCATTGGTCGTCCCTCCAGCATCGTGGGGCTGAATCGGCTGCGCAAGCAGAGCCAGGTGGCAGCGGATCGATTGACTGAATGGTTTCAGCACTACGCGAAGACAGGCAGTGAATCTCCTCGCCTATCCAGGTAACCGATGACGAACGTGATTGAACAACTGGGTGCGTGGGCCGTCATCCGTGTACGGGAGATGGGCCGCATGCTGTTGTTTGTGCTGTCGGCGTTTGCCTGGCTGGTTCGGCCTCCGTTTCGATTCCATCAGATCATGAAACAGCTCCACTTTATCGGGTATAAATCCACGTTTGTCGTCGTGCTCACCGCGGGGTTTACGGGGATGGTGCTGGCGCTTCAAGGTTATTACAGCTTGCGGAAGTTTGGTTCCGAGGGGTTGCTGGGCTCCGCGGTGGCGTTGAGCATGATTCGGGAATTGGGGCCGGTGTTGGCCGCGTTGATGGTGACCGCGCGGGCCGGATCAGCCATGACCGCCGAGATCGGCATCATGCGGATTACCGAACAGATCGATGCGCTCGATACCATGGCGATCAATCCGTTGCAATATTTGGTCGCACCGAAAATAGTCGCTGGCGTGATCGGGGTGCCGTTTCTCGTAGCCATATTCGATGTGGTCGGTATCTATGGCGGCTCCCTCATCGGAGTGGATTTGTTGGGAGTGAGCGAGGGGGCCTATTGGAACTCGATCGAATCGGCGGTGGAATGGAAAGACATCTATGGCGGCATTCTCAAGTCGATCAGCTTTGGGCTGATCGTCAGTTGGGTCTGCTGCTATAAAGGGTTCTACACGAGACACAGTGCCGAGGGACTTGGGCGTGCGACGACGGAGGCGGTGGTCTTGTCGTCGGTGCTCATCCTCGTATGGGACTATTTCTTGACGTCGGTGCTGCTCTGAAGAGGTGATGCGTGACGTGTGATGGGTGGAAAGATGGTTCCAATCATAGGCAGGTGTGCGATTCTTTCTTGTTACGCGTCACTCATCACACATCACTCATCACAGGTTTCCGATGATCAGGCTGATCGGCGTCGAAAAAAAGCTTGGCGGTCAGCCGGTCTTGCAAGGCATCGATCTCTCTATCCCTGTCGGCAAGCTGACGACCATAATTGGTGGCAGTGGATCGGGAAAGAGTGTGCTCCTCAAGCACATGATCGGGCTCATGCAGCCGGATCGTGGTGAGGTGTGGGTCGGCGATGTGGAGATTTCTCGCCTGTCGGGTACGCGCTTGAACGATGTGCGGAAACGATTCGCGATGCTCTTTCAGGGTGCCGCGCTGTTCGACTCGCTCTCGGTCTTCGAGAACGTGGCGTTCCCGTTACGGGAGAAGTTGCGCATGAAGGGCCAGGCGGTGTCGCGACGGGTCGAGGAAAAGCTGGAGGAAGTTGGGTTGGCGGGGATGGGGCACAAGTTTCCAGCCGAGTTGAGCGGCGGCATGCGAAAACGGACTGGATTAGCACGGGCATTGGTCATGGAGCCGGAAATTATTCTCTTTGATGAGCCGACGACGGGGTTGGACCCTTTGCTGGCGAAGTCGATTCACGACTTGATTGTGACCATGCAGCGGCGGTTCGGTTTTACAGCGGTGATGGTCAGTCATGAAATTCCGGAGATCTTCGCGATTTCCGACTGGGTGGCGATGCTTCAGAAAGGCAAGATTGTGTTGATGGCCCAGGCCGCCGAGTTCCAGAGGACCACTGACCCGGATATCCATGAATTCATTTCAGTCGGCGGGACTGTAGCACTGCCTGGATTGCTCGCTGGCTGAGAGGGGAGTGCCAAGGATGGAAAAAACAAAGTTGGAGATGGTGGTCGGCCTGTTCGTGCTCGTCGGCATGTTGTGCCTCGGGTATCTATCGATCAAGCTCGGAAAGCTTGAGTTGGTCAGCGGCGACGTCTACGAAGTCGAGGCGCAGTTCAACTCGGCCTCGGGGCTCAAGCCGGGCTCGACGGTCGAAATCGCCGGCGTCGAAGTCGGTCGAGTCCGCGGGATTATGCTCAAAGAGGATCGTGCAATGGTGAAACTGGCGGTCAACAACACCGTCAAGCTCTATACGGACACTATTGCGTCTATCAAGACGCGGGGCATCATTGGAGAGAAATTCTTGGCCCTGTCGCCGGGAGGGGGTGGCGATCCGCTCAAGCCGGGGGGTACGATACGCGATACCGAATCAGGCCTCGATCTTGAGGAATTGGTGAGTCAGTATGTTCATGGCAACGTCAAATGAGCGAGACTGGCGGGATGGGCGTGACAAGCGAGACGCGAGGGTTTGAGGTCCGAAGTTCGAGGTTTTCGGAACCCCGAACCCCGAATCGCGCGTTTCTCGCCTGTCACGCGCTTCACGCGCCACAGTTTGATATAGGGGGAGTATGCATGGAGATCGAGAGGTCTGCCGGTACACAGGCGCAGAGATGGAGCTGGGGTGGGGTCGCGAGCGGGATGGCGGGTCTGCTATTGCTGCTTAGCGGACTGGCCGCCCAGCCGGCAGTGGCAGGTGGCGCGACTGAGGCCATGAAAAGCACCATCGACGAGGTGCTGAACATCGTCCAGGACAAGGAACAGAAACAGCCGGGGAGAGCTGAGGAGCGCCGGAAGCGATTGGAACAGGTGGTTGGGGATCGGTTCGACTATCAGGAAATGTCGCGGCGAGCACTAGGGGCTCCTTGGAATACGCTGTCCGATAAAGACAAACAAGAGTTCGTCGGACTATTCCAGACACTACTGACCAGTTCCTATGCAGACAAGGTCGAGACCTATTCCGGTGAGGGAGTGCAGTACCTCAATGAACGGACGGAAAAAGACTTTGCCGAGGTGAGAACAAAGGTGCTCACCGGCAAGACCGAAATTCCGCTCGACTACCGGCTGCTCAACAAGGGTACTGATTGGCGGGTATATGATGTGGTGGTGGACGGGGTGAGCTTGGTGAATAATTACCGTGGACAGTTTTCGAAGATTCTCCGCGCCTCGACCTTTGCCGATTTGCTGGACCAGCTTCGCAAGAAATCCGATAAGGTTAAAGCCCCGTAACACTCTCCAGGAATTCCATGACAAGCCTGCCCGGCCTCATCGCCGTTGTCCTCGTGTTTCTTGTGGCCAGCGCCATCTCGCTGCCGGAGCATGCAGGAGCCGACGTCCAATATTTTCCGGTTCCTTCCGTGTCGAGCAGCAAGAATGATGGGAACGATGCCGGGTTGATCGTGCCCATTTTGATCACGGATCCTGACGGAGAGTTGAAGTATATCGTCGCCCCGATGATCGTTCGTAATTCCATCGTAGGGACGCGCGGGGCGATCAATCTGTTTCGATACGAGCCGGGCGGGCGGGAAATTCGTTTCACCGGATCGTATACGGAACGGATCGAACGCAAAGTGGTATTCAGTTATGCCGATCCGGCCTTCAGTCAGGGGCGCTACTCGTTGAACTTTGGGGCCTCGTTTTTCAAAAACGCCACGTCGCGCTTCTTCTCCTTAGGGCAAACGACGTCCGTGGAGAACGAAACGAATTACACGGCGCGGGAAGTGCGGGCGAACTGGCGATTCGGGGTCTACGCGAATGAAGTCACTCAGATTGCCGTTGGCCAGCGCTTCCGCAACGTGCGTCTGCAGAAAGGCGGCACCGATCTCCCCTTTACCGTCGATCGCTTTCCTACAGTGGATGGAGTGCAAGGCGAATCGCTCATCCTCGGACACCGGGCGACGTTCTATTACGATACGCGTAATAGTCTCGTCTCGCCGACCGATGGGATGGCCGTGACGGCCTATGCGGAAGTGAACCAAAATATCCGCAACGGCGATCATCCCATCTATTCCCGCTATGAACTCGAGATGAAGAAGCTGTTCCCGAGTGAATCGAAGCGCGCGATTCTCATCGTACGGGCAGACCTTCAGGCGACGATTGGGACGCAGGTGCCGTTTTTCGAACAAAGTTCCTTGGGCGGTCAAAACAACCTCCGAGGGTTCGGCGTCGATCGCTTCATCGACAAGCATCTCGTGTCGCTGAGTGTCGAGGAACGGATTCATTTGGCAAGGACGAAGATTGCGGGCGTCATCGCAGACTTCGAGATTGCGCCGTTTTTGGACACCGGACAGGTCTTCAATAATTTCAAAGAAGTTAACTTTAACGACTACCGCATGACTCCGGGTATCGGGTTCCGCGGGATCGTCAGGCCCAACGTCGTCGGACGCGTCGACTACGGCTATAGCCGCGAGGGGGGTGCGATCTTTGCAGGGCTCGACTTCCCCTATTGATCGGACGTCGCAAGGCATCAAGGGCCACGCGATATTCAATCGCGTGTTGCTCGCCGGACTGCTCTCCTTTGTCTGTGTCCAACCCACGCTGATCAGGGCTGAGGGATTCGGTCCGTTTCCTGTCAGGAATTTCCAGCCAATCCAGCAACTGGTCTTAAGCATGCCGGGGGATCGTGCCGCAGTGCTAAAGAAGGGCGTGCTGGATGTGCGAGTGGAACTCGCGGAAACCGCCAGTATTTTTCGCGATCAAGGTCCTCAAGCCAGCGTGACGATGAAGTTTGAAACCCTCCGGTCCGGAGTGTTTCTCCGGTATGGGGCCACGGAGCGATGGGAACTCTCCGTGGAAGTGCCAGTGCTCTATCGCTACAGCGGGTTCATGGATGGACCTATCAGGGCAGTTGAACGGGCGACAACCGGCCTGTCGCCGGCTCGAAACGCACTTGGCAAGTTAGGCTATGCATTCGATATCTCACGCGGGGGACGGACCGTCGCGAGTGGACGGGAGGGAGCCGTTGGATTGGGGGACAGCACGGTGATGAGCAAGTACCAAGTGCTGCCAGAGACAGCATCGATGCCGGCGGTGTCGATCCGTACGGTGCTCAAACTTCCCACGGGAGACGAAGGGCAATTCTTCGGGAGCGGCAGCCCGGATGTCGGGTTCGGCCTGGCAGCTGAAAAAGGATTCGGCGGTCGATGGATTGTCTATGGCAACCTCAACGGAGTGGCCCCGACAGGACGCATCGCAGGGATGTCTCTCCAGCCGACGGTATCCGGGCTTGTCGCCGTGGAATATCTGTGGTCGGAGAATCTGTCCTTCACGACACAGTTCGATTATTACTCCTCACCGTTCCACGGTACTGGTACGCGTTCGCTGGATCAGGGGGTGACGGAATCGGCGGTGGGGTTCAGCTACCGTCTCACGCAACACCTCTTGTGGCAAGGCTACGGGATCGAAAATCTCGACTTCATTACCGGGAGCGCCGCAGACTTCACGCTTTCGACATTGTTGACCTATCGACTTGAGGCATGAGTGATGCGGGAGATTCGGTGGTGAACGCTGGCTAACTGCTTGACAACATGGAACTCGCATGTGAAAATCCCCGGTGCTGGCAGTTACACTTCCACACGGCTTCGCCAATGCTTATCTGAGCCCAACTGGTTGTTACAGACCAACGCATTGCATACAGGCAAAGGAGCATCTGCTATGTCGACCTTGAAGACCATTCAAAGCCCGGCTGATCTAAAACGGCTCTCACCAACAGCGTTTCCTGCCTTGTGCCAGGAGCTGCGGGAGCAGATTATTGGCGTGGTTTCTAATGTCGGAGGGCACCTGGCTTCGAACCTCGGAGTGATTGAACTCACGGTGGCATTGCACTACCTGCTCGATACCCCAAAGGACAAGATCGTATGGGACACGAGCAATCAAGCCTATGCACATAAACTACTCACCGGGCGTCGGGATCAGTTTCACACGCTCCGTCAGTACGGGGGAATGAGCGGGTTCACCAAACGCGAGGAGAGCGTCTACGATACGTTCAACGCGGGCCATGCGGGCACCGGCGTCTCTGCAGCCTTTGGGCTGGTCGCCGCCCGTGAGCAATTGGCGCAGAAACATAAAGTGGTCTGTGTTGTCGGGGATGGCGCCATGACCGCCGGCATGACGCTGGAAGGCCTGCACCATGCCGGGGGCATGGGGAAAGATTTCCTGGTCATTCTCAACGACAATCAAATGTCCATCTCGAAGAATGTCGGAGCCATTTCTTCCTATCTGAACCGGACTTTTACCGGAGAGTTTTATGCCAAGATGCGGGAGGAAACAGGGCAACTGCTGGGGAAAATCCCCCACATCGGGGCAGATATGCAGAAGTGGGCTCGCAGGGCTGAAGAGCTGGCCAAGGGAGCGATCCTCCCTGGGCTACTCTTTGAAGAGCTTGGGTTCAGGTATGCGGGACCGATTGATGGACATAACTTCGAGCATCTGTTGCCCACTTTGGAAAATGTGCTGAAGATGAAGGGGCCGGTGTTGCTCCATGTCATTACGAAAAAAGGCTTGGGCTATGAGCCTGCGGTGAAGAATCCTGTGTGGTTCCATGCCTGTCCGCCTTTTGTCCGGGAAACCGGGGCGCCGGCAAAGAAAGCGGCGCGGCCATCCTATACGCAGATCGCTATCGAGTCATTGGTCAAGCTGGCCCGCAAAGACAAGCGGATCGTCGCGATTACGGCTGCGATGTGCGAAGGAACCGGCCTCAATATTTTCGAGAAAGAGTTCCCGGACCGGATCTACGATGTGGGGATAGCAGAACAACATGCGGTCACATTCGCCGCGGGTCTTGCGACGCAGGGCCTTCGCCCAGTGGTGGTGATGTATGCTACATTTTTGCAGCGCGCGTACGATCAGGTCGTTCACGAT
>JANYEF010000207.1 GCA_025363325.1 Nitrospira sp.
GTTGCAAAATTGTTGACCACCTGTCGATTGAGTTCGAGCACGACGTCGCCAGGCTGGAGACCGGAGGATTCGGCCAGACTGCCTTCTTCAATGTCCGTCACCACCACCCCGCTGGTGACAACCAGATCCATCTGCCGAGCCAACGGCGCGGTCACATCGTCGAAGACAACGCCGGCGAGGGGATGAGCCGTGACAGCTGAGGCCGATGCGGCCTGGCTCTTTTTGGTCCGTTCACGCGGCGCCTCCTGCACAACCAGTTCAGCCTGGTACGGTTTACTCTCGCGCATAAGATCCAGTCGGTGCTTACTCCCGATCGTAGACGCGGCCACGAGGTTCCGAAGATGTCCGCTGTCCATCACATCGCGCCCGTCGAATCGCACGACCACATCGCCGCGCTTGAGTCCGGCTTTCTCGGCGGAGCCTTTCGCGTGCACATCGGTCACGATCGCACCTTTCACATCGGGGAGACGAAAGACCTTCCCTAACAGCGGCGAGACATCTTGCGTCGAGGCGCCGAGGAACCCACGGACCACACGACCGGTCTTGAGCAAGCTCTGCATGGCAGCTCGGGCCATATTGCTGGGAATGGCGAAGCCCACGCCGACGCTCCCGCCTGTGGGACTGGCGATGGCCGTGTTGATGCCGATCAGTTCACCGTTGACATTGACGAGCGCGCCGCCGGAATTGCCCGGATTGATGGGGGCATCGGTTTGAATGAAATCCTCGAAGTCGGCGACGCCGACATCGGCACGGCCAACGGCACTGACAATGCCAAACGTCATGCTACGACTCAAACCAAGCGGGTTCCCAATCGCCAGCACAAATTCGCCGACAGCGAGGCTGCTCGAATCCCCCCACGTCACCGTCGGCAGATTGTTCGCCTGAATTTTCACCACGGCCACGTCGGTCTTCGGATCAGTGGCCACCACGCGTCCTTTGTATTGCCGCCGGTCGGCGAGAATCACATCCACATCGACCGCATCGGCAATGACATGGTTGTTCGTCAAAATATAGCCATCCGACGACACGATGACGCCGGAGCCCTGACCATACTGCCGCCGCGGCGGAGCATCCTTGAACAATCCGAACGGGAGCGCTTCGTCGCTGAACGCTTGATCGCGGACCATCACCGTGGAGGCAATGCTGACGACAGCGGGAATCACTTTGGTCGCGGTCGCCTTGACCTGCGCCTGGAGCTCACCCCCGCCTGCCACAGGAATCACACGACTCCCGGCCAGGGCTGTTCCAGCGACGATCAAGCCCCACACAGAGAGCCCGATTACGATTTGCAATATCGCATTGAATCGAAACACGCCACGGTCCTTTCTAGCAGGCTACTGAAACAGTGCGCCGATCTGTCTTGTTCATTTGGTCTGTCTGGTCTGTCTGGTTTTTTTGGTTGAACGAACCTAACCAGATGGACCAAATCAACCAGATAGACAAGACAGACCGGGCAACACCGCCTGTAGCCTAGCATGCGTGCGTCGGAGGCGCACTTACAATTCCACATGACGCAGGCGGAGGGCATTGGAGATGACGGACACAGAACTGAAGGTCATGGCGGCACTGGCGATCATGGGGCTCAAGAGTATCCCCCAGACCGGATAGAGCACGCCGGCCGCGATCGGCACCCCGATCACGTTATAGAGAAAGGCAAACAAGAGATTTTGCCGAATATTCCGCATCGTGGCTTGACTCAGCCGCCGCGCACGGAGCAACCCGCGCAGATCCCCTTTCACCAACGTCATCCCCGCGCTTTCAATGGCCGTGTCCGCCCCCGTTCCCATGGCGATCCCAACATCTGCTAACGCAAGAGCCGGCGCATCATTGACACCGTCGCCAGCCATCGCCACCACGCGGCCTTGCGACTTGAGGTCGGCAATGATCTGGCCCTTCTGGTCCGGCAAGACACCAGCGATAACCTCCTCAATGCCGAGTTGCCGGGCCACTGCTTCGGCCGTATCACGATGATCTCCCGTCACCATGACTATGCGAATGCCTTCGGCCTTGAGCTCCTGCACCGCATCACGAGTAGAGAATTTGATCGGATCTGCCACGCCAAGTACGCCGACCGCCTGCTCATCGATGGCGATAAACAGGATCGTCTGCCCTTCACGACGAAGCGGAGCCGCTTCTTCGTCCAACTGCGTGAGGCTCTGCCCTGACACCCCGACATCGTTTTGCAAGAACATAGCCGTTCCGATGGCCACGCGACGCCCAGCGACGATCCCGGTTACACCCTTCCCCGTCACTGAACGAAACTGCTCGACCGAGACGCACGCGATCCCCCGCCCTTCCGCTCCCGCCACCACCGCTGCGGCCAGCGGATGTTCGCTGCTCCGTTCAAGACTCGCGGCGAGGCGCAACAGATCGACTTCGGACCAGGGTGGCGCAACATGCACCGACAGCAGTTTCGGTTTACCTTCGGTAAGAGTCCCGGTCTTATCGATCACGAGCGTATTCACCTTGCCGAATACCTCCAACGCTTCAGCCTTCTTCACCAAGACACCAACCGTCGCCCCACGACCGGTTCCAACCATGATCGACATCGGCGTCGCCAATCCCAGCGCGCAGGGACAGGCAATAATCAGGACCGCCACGGCGTTGACCAACGCATAGGCCAACTTCGGTTCTGGACCCCAGATCGCCCAAGCCACTGCCGTGATCAGAGCGGCAGTCACAACCAACGGGACAAAATACGCCGCGGTCACATCGGCGAGACGCTGGATCGGCGCCCGACTCCGTTGCGCGTCACTCACCATCTGCACAATCCGAGCAAGCATCGTGTCTCGACCGACTCGTTCAGCGACCATCACCATCCCGCCTGTGCCGTTGATAGTCCCCCCGGTCACCCGTACCCCGACGGTTTTTTCGACCGGGATCGATTCCCCCGTGATCATGGATTCATCTACAGAAGTCGTGCCTTCTTGGACCATCCCGTCGACCGGCACTCGCTCTCCTGGTCTGACGCGCAGTCGATGGCCTACCTGAATATGCTCGAGCGGCACATCGTCTTCCTGTCCGTCCGACTTGATCAGCCTGGCTGTCTTTGGCGCAAGCCGGAGCAAGGCGCGAATCGCGGAGCTCGTCTGACTCCGAGCCTTCAGCTCCAGAACCTGGCCGAGCAGAACAAGCACCGTAATGATGGCCGCAGCCTCGAAATAGACCGCGATTGAGCCATCATGCAGTCGGAATGAACTGGGAAGCAGCGCCGGCGCGACGGTGACAACAGTGCTGTAGCCATAGGCCGCTCCCGTTCCCATGGCAATGAGCGTGAACATGTTGGGAGCCCGGTTCACCACCGAGGTCCACCCTCGCTGAAAAAACGGCCAGCCGCCCCAGAGCACCACCGGCGTCGCCAACAGCCATTGCACCCAATTCCTCGTCGAGCCGGCGAAGGTCTGTGGAATTGACAAGCCGGGAATCATATCGGCCATGGCTAAGAGCATGACCACGAGGGACGGCCCGAGACAGATCCAAAACCGCCTGCTCATATCTTCGAGTTCGGGATTCCGTTCATCTTCGAGCGAGACGACTTTGGGTTCCAGCGCCATCCCGCAAATCCGGCAGGCCCCTGGTTGGGTCTCAAGCACCTCTGGGTCCATCGGACAGATGTACTCCACCACTGCCCCGGGCGGAACCGGCATCACGGGAGGAGTGCGCTGCTCAGGAGGCGTCAGATAGTGGATTGGCTCAGCGCGAAACTTGGAGAGGCAACTCGTCGCACAGAAGTAGTAGGTCTTCCCTTGATACTCATAGGAACCGGCTGCCGTGGCCGGCTGCACTGTCATTCCGCACACGGGGTCGATAGCCGAAGTCCCGGTCACGACCGGAGCCGGCTGCATCATTGGAAGGGGTCTTCTTGTGGTCGGCTTAGCGGAGCTGACCAACTGTGGCTGCAAGGCCCGCTCTGGATCGGCCTTGAATCGTCCCAGGCAGGACAGGCCGCAAAAGTAGTAGCGCTGGCCGCGATGGTCGTAACTTCCGGCTGCCGTAGCCGGATCGACCGTCATCCCGCAGATTGGATCGATTGCCATGATAGCCCCGTGAAGTGTGATGGGTGATGAGTGATCCGTGGAGAAACCTCGGCGATCACTCCTTGCTCCCTACACATCACCGATCACTCCTCACTGATCACTTCTTCCCATCGGCATCCAGAATACTCTGGATGATCAACTTGAGATTCTCCGGGTCGACACTCTCCGCCTTAATATTCCCGTCGAGAAGCACGGTCGGGGTAGACTGAACTTTGATGCGCTCGCCCCACTTACGCCCCTCTTCGAATATCCTGGCTGGCTTCCCGCTGGTCATTCCTTCTTCAAAAACTTTCGGATCGAGTCCGACTTCCTTGATCAGGACTTCCCGCAGCGAGCGATCCAGCACTCCCGTGATCTTATCTGTATGGATGGTGCGGAAGAGGACGGCTTTCATTTCATGCCCCTTTCCCATCATCTTCGCCTGCTCGTACATATCGAACGGTGTCGGCAGTTTCCCATGAATGACCGGGAACCCCACCATCGTAGCCTCAAGCTTGTTCCCGAATTCTTTTTCCAGCAATGCCAGGCCTTCCCCATCGAACCGGTGACAATGCGGGCAATAGAAGTCGGCGAACTCAATCAACTTCACCTTGCCGGGCGTATGTGTGGACACCTCGCCCTTCAGGACTTCGAACTTACCCTTCAACTCGAGGGGCAAGGCTGTGGCTGGTGCGACCCATAGGACGGCAACCGTCCATACGACCGCACAGACCGCCAAGGCCCATTGCGCATACTGTCTCTTCACCATATCGACTCCTTTCTTAGATCAACGCTGATCGCTCATTATATCGAATGTGCCGTGAACTTACTCCTGAGTCTTTGTTATACTGTGGCCATGTTAGCACGTCCGCTGCTCTCTACCTTGGCCTTGCTTGTCACCCTCACAGGCTGTGCCTCAATACAAGAGGCAGGGGACGGCTCGGACGCGCAGACACAG
>JANYEF010000208.1 GCA_025363325.1 Nitrospira sp.
GTGCAGTTGCCGGGCGGCGGGGGAACCAAATCCAGTGGCCAGCGTGAATTCGTCGAGCCGCTAGCCTGCGCGGCAGCCGGCGCCGGAGTCGATGGTTTCTTCATGGAAGTCCATCCCAATCCTGACGAGGCCTTATCGGATGGACCCAATATGGTGCCGCTCCATCAATTGCAAGCTTTGCTAGAACGGGTCATGCGGATATGCGACGCGTCACAACCTCGAAAGTAACCAAGCCGAAGAGCGCTCGGGTGGCGACGCTGAAAGCCGGAACCAGCCTCGACGTAGGCCGGCGTGTGCTGGATATTGAGGCCCGTGCCGTCCAGGCCCTCATTCAACGTCTCGACAGAGGCTTTTCAGATGCCGTGGACCTGCTCTATGCCTGTAAGGGCAAAGTCGTCGTCTCGGGCATGGGCAAATCCGGTTTGATCGGGCAGAAGATTGCCGCTACGATGGCAAGTACCGGGACTCCGTCGTTCTTTCTCCATCCGGCCGAAGGGCTCCACGGCGATCTTGGCATGTTGGCGCGCGGTGATGTGCTCATTGCGATTTCGAATAGCGGAGAGACGCAGGAAATTCTGCAGCTCTTGCCCTTCATGGAGCGCATGGGAGTTCCGGTCGTGTCGATCGTCGGACGAATGGGTTCGACGCTGGCCAAGAATAGCGCCGTCGCACTAGACGTGTCTGTTACAGAAGAGGCTTGCCCCATGGGACTCGCGCCGACGGCGAGCACGACCGCGACGCTTGCGATGGGCGACGCCTTGGCTGTGGCCTTACTCGAGAAGCGCGGATTCAAGGAGCAGGACTTTGCGCAGTTCCATCCCGGTGGAACGCTGGGACGCCGGTTGCTGGTGAAAGTGCGGGACGTGATGCATGCTGGGGCGGAGTTGCCTCAAGTGCAGGAGACGGTCTCAACTTCGGTGGCCCTTCTGGAAATGTCGGCTAAGAAACTCGGCATGACCACGGTCGTCGATCGAGCCGGCGCACTCGTGGGGGTCATTACCGACGGCGACCTGCGGCGGTTTGTCCAGGAGGGCGGGGATTTCTCTAGGGGGACAGCGGGGTCCTTGGCCTCGCGCCGTCCCAAGATGATTGGACCGGATGAGCTGGCAGCTAAGGCAGTCGAAATGATGGAGCGCTATGCCATCACCACGCTCGTCGTCGCGGACAACGCCAAGCGAATTGTTGGAGTCGTGCATCTGCATGATTTGCTGAAGCATGGCATCATCTAACAGGATAGGCCACTGATGAATCGCATACCGGCGGCATGGAAATCGGTCGGGCAGGAGTCGCTCAACCTGCCGAATTTCATCACACTCACACGGATCCTCTTGATCCCTGTTTTCGTGGTGTTGTTTGCCACGCCGACCCCGAACCGATCTCTCAGCGCGGGCCTCGTCTTTGTCGTCGCAGCAGTGACTGATTTATTGGATGGCTATCTGGCTCGCCGGAACGGCCAAGTGACCACGCTCGGGAAGCTGCTCGATCCTATCGCCGATAAGTTGTTGGTCCTCTCTGCCTTGATTCTCCTGGTCAATGTCGATCGCGTGAGTGCACTGATTGCGATATTGATTATCGCTCGCGAGGTAGCGGTCACGGGTATTCGCGCCATTGCCGCAGGCGAAGGCATGGTGATTGCGGCTGAGACGACTGGCAAGTACAAGATGGCGCTGCAGGTCGTGGCGATCGTGCTGTTGGTCCTTGAGGGCACGTTCTTGTCTGATCTCGGCAATCTGCATCTCGCCGGTATCGTCACGCTCTATCTGTCACTGGTGCTTGGCTATGTCTCAGGCGGTCAATATGTGTGGAGTTTCTGGAAGCAGGTCGTAGCCAAGGGACTGTAGCAGAATGCTGAAAAAGCCCGCCAGCGGCGTTCTCGCATCGTTCAGACCCTCAACGTACCCCAGAGGGTACGCCTCGGCCCTTCACTCGCTGCGGCCTTGCTGGACGGACTTTTTGAGCATCCTGCGGGACCATCCCTTCGTCATCTCAGACATGTTAATTGTTGATTTCCAGATAACCACGATGGTTTTACGG
>JANYEF010000209.1 GCA_025363325.1 Nitrospira sp.
GAAACGTGAAAAGTAAAAGGTAAGACGTGAAATGGTTGGATGCTCTGTGATGAGGATGAGGCGATGATGACGACACAAGTCGATCGACCACAAGAACGGCTGGTGATGGATGCGGGAGATATCGCCCGGGCGGTGATCCGCATTGCCCATGAAATTCTCGAACGCAACAAGGGCGTAAAAGATTTGGCGCTGGTGGGGATTCGAACCGGGGGGGTGCACCTGGCCCATCGACTAGTGAGGCGGATTCAAGAGATTGAAGCGGCGGCGGTGCCGATCGGCGATTTGGACATTACTCTCTATCGGGACGATCTCTCTTTGCGGAAGGAGCAACCGATTCTTCGCAAGACGTCGGTCCCGTTCGATATTTCCGACAAGATCATCGTGCTGGTCGACGATGTGCTCTTTACGGGGCGAACCATTCGCGCGGCGATGGATGGGTTGATCGATCTGGGACGACCGGCAGAAATTCAATTGGCCGTCTTGGTCGATCGAGGCCATCGTCAGTTGCCGATCAAGGCGACGTATATCGGGAAAAATATTCCGACGTCACGGGAAGAAAAGATCCAGGTGCTCTTGGAAGAAGAAGGCGAAGATGATCGGGTGGTGATCCTCAAGGCCTAGCCCGCATGATTTATGACGGTTCGTTGCGAAATCGCTGAGCCGCGTCGCGAGACCGGCGCGCGGAGCCCTGAGGCCCCGATGCGTACTCGTGCAGTACGGTGAGGGTCCGAGGGGCGAGCCCGTCGGCCGAAGGTCCGTCGGAGCAGCGGATCGGCGATTGCAGCAGAAGCGTTCATGAATCATGCGGGCTAAGGAGGAGGGAACGATGAGTCTTAAACGCAAAGATCTCTTGAGCCTGGCCACTCTGTCTGTGGATGAGATCAGATTGATCCTGGATACGGCCGATTCGTTCAAGGAAGTGACCGGCCGGGACATTAAGAAGGTCCCGGCACTCCGGGGGCGTACCGTGGTCAATCTTTTTTTTGAGCCCAGTACGAGGACACGCACGTCGTTTGAGTTGGCGGCGAAACGACTGAGCGCAGATGTGATCAACTTCTCGCCGTCGTCGAGCAGCGTGGTCAAAGGGGAAACGTTGCTCGATACTGCGCGCAATATCGAGGCGATGCAGGCGGATATTATCGTGTTGCGTCACCCCTCGGCCGGTGCGGCCGAGGTTTTGGCCCGCGGGGTGAAGTCTTCCGTGATCAATGCAGGAGACGGGTGGCATGAGCATCCGACGCAAGGCCTCTTGGATTTGTACACGATTCGCGATCGTGGATTGTCGTTCGAGGGGCTGCGGGTGGCGCTCGTCGGAGATGTCGCGCATAGCCGGGTGGCGCGCTCGAACATTCACGCGCTCGTCAAGTTGGGGGCGGAGGTTCGGGTGGTAGGGCCGCCGACGATGATGCCCTGTGGGATAGAGAAACTGGGCGTGCGCGTCCACTCCAATCTCGACGAGGCGCTGCGGGGCGTGCAGGTCATCATGATGTTGCGATTGCAGCTCGAACGGCAGGGAATTGCGCTGTTTCCGACCATCCGCGAATATGCGCGGCTCTACGGGTTGACGTCCGAGCGGGTCAAGTTGGCCGATCCTGGAGCGATTGTAATGCATCCAGGCCCGATCAATCGCGGAGTCGAGATTGCGCCGGAGGTGGCCGATAGTTTGTCGTCAGTGATTCTGGATCAGGTCGCGAACGGCGTGGCCGTTCGGATGGGTATTCTCTATCTCTTGTCAGGCAGCAATTGAATGGTCATGAGGCAGGTCGATAGGCTGAAGGCGTTTAGGGGTCAAGCATGCGTGATCACACACAACTTCGGGCATTTGAGTTGGCTGATGAAGTCGTCATGTTGGTGTATCGGACAACCACAGGGTTTCCAAAAGAAGAGTTGTTTGGCCTGACGTCTCAAATACGACGGGCAGCAGTGTCAGTGCCTTCCAATATCGTGGAGGGTTGTGCTCGTGATAGTGAGGCAGAGTATCTCAGATTTCTCAATATCGCCTTCGGGTCATTGAGGGAACTACACTATCAATTACGTTTGTCGAAGCGCTTGGGCTTCTTGCGCAACGAAGACG
>JANYEF010000218.1 GCA_025363325.1 Nitrospira sp.
GGAAAATCGGCCGGGCAGGATTTCGGAGTCGGAATGAATCCTGAGTTTTTGACGGAAGGCGAGGCGGTCGAAGATTTCATGAAGCCTGATCGCATCGTCCTGGGGGGGATCGACGAACGAAGCATCGAAGTCATGAGCGCCCTCTATAAAGGTTTTGCCGGTGTGCCGAGGATTCGAACGAACCCAAGCACGGCCGAAATGATAAAGTATGCATCCAACACGTTGCTTGCCACCATGATCTCGTTTTCGAACGAGTTGGCGAATCTTTCGTCGAAGTTAGAGGGAGTCGATATCGTCGATGTCCTGCAGGGAGTCCACACAAGCCGGTATCTGTCCGTGCCGGTGTCCGACAACCGGGTGGTGCATCCGGCGATCGTTTCGTTCCTCGGCGCCGGTTGCGGATTCGGAGGGAGCTGTCTCCCGAAAGATACCAGTGCGCTCATTGCGCATGGACAACAGCATCGGGTGGACATGCCGTTGCTGCGAGCCGTTCGACGCATCAATGAAAACCAGCCAAAACTATTTGTCGGGTTGCTCAGCAAACATTTTCGGACGCTGAAGGGTGTCAAGGTAGCGGTCTTGGGTCTTGCCTTTCGTCCTGGAACGGACGATGTGCGAGAATCTCCGGCCATTCCCATTATCAAGGAGCTGTTGAGCAAGAAAGCAGTCGTGAAGGCTCATGACCCGATCGCCATTCCGAATGCGAAAAAGATGCTCGGCGCAGGGAAGGAGAGGGTCACGTTCGCTGCAACACTTGCTGAGGCCGTTGAAGGCGCTCAGGCGATCCTCGTCATTACGAGATGGAAAGAGTTTGAAAAACTCTCCGATCTGGTCGCAGGCGTGACTCCGCCCCCGCTTGTGCTCGACGGGCGGCGGATGATGGAACGAGGGAAATTTGTGAGATATGACGGGGTTGGGCTCGGCAAGCGGCGGAAGGCTTCATAACGGCATCAGATTTCGAGGTTGTGAATGGAGGAGCGGTGTCGCACAGATTCTGAGCCGGTGACGGTGGCTGTATTCGGACACGTCGGGCAGCATAACTTAGGGGACGAGGCCGCGTTCGACGTCGTGATCAAGGCTGTGCGGGCACGGCGATCGGCTGTAGAAATCATCGGGATTTCGGTGAGGCCTGAAGACACCAGGCAGCGGTATGGCATTCCCACGTTTCCAATCTGGAGAGACGTTCCATCGCTTACGAGTGTGCCCGATTCCATTGGAGGATCGCAGAGTGGAGCTCACGCTGTGCCAAGGACGTCCGTGAATCAGGCGAGTCCTCTGAAACAGGCCGTGAAGGCAATCCCAGGACTTGCCTCGTTGTTCAGATTTGGTTGGCGCGTGCTCCGTCTCATTCCGATTAGCGGAAGAGAGGCTGCATTTCTCTGGCGGTCGTATCGGATGCTCCGGCAAGTCGATCTGCTGGCGGTTGCGGGTTCCCAGCACCTCAACGACTATATCGTCGGACCGTGGAATTTCCCCTATACCGTCTTCAAGTGGACGGCTATTGCGAAGCTGGCTGGGGCCAAGGTCGCCTTCATCAATGTCGGTGCGGGACCACTGCAAACCAGTCTGGGCAGATGGTTTGTCAGGCAAGCCGTGGCTTGGTCTGATTTTCAGTCGTATCGAGACGAATCCTCGGTTCGCTGTATACAGGAATTGGGGCTCAACGTGTCAAGTCCCTCCGTTCCGGACATGGTGTTCAGCCTTTTTCGGGAGAAGAGCCGGCCAAGCGCGGACCCATCGCGTCGGAGTATGGTCGTCGGGATCAACCCGATTCCCTTTAATAGTGCCGACTACTGGGTTGGCGCCAGTGAGGAGAAATATCAACGCTACATCCGAACGATGGTGGAGTTTGTCCAATGGCTTCTTCGGCAGGGGCACAAAGTTGTATTCTTCCCAACGCAACTGTCGCTGGATACGAAGGTCATCAAGAATGTTCGTGACGCTCTTGACCCCAAGCTGGTCAATGTTGAATCTGTGGCGGAGGCGTCGATTAAATCCATTGAAGATCTATCTGCTACGTTGGCCGGCATGGATTTGGTGGTGGCGTCTCGCTTCCACGGAGCGATCTTTTCGATGTTGCTCGAAAAGCCTGTGCTCGGAATTGCCTATGCCGAGAAGACGCGAGACCTTATGGCCTACATGGGGCAAGGGGAGTACGTGATGGACATCACGAAGCTCGATCTTCAGGAAATGCAGCGGATGTTCCAGGTTATTGAAACTCGTCAGACAGAGATTCAAGCCGTTCTTCGGACTCGGCTGCAAGAGGCCAAACGTAGGGTGGAGGCTCAGTTCGATGCAGTCCTCGGGTTGCTGGGACCGATTACGACCCACTAAGTTTCGCTAAAGGAGCAGCATATGAAAGTCGTACTATTTTGCGGGGGGCTCGGGTTGAGGATTCGAGAATACTCCGAGAATGTGCCCAAACCCATGATTCCGATCGGATACCGGCCGATTCTCTGGCACGTGATGAAATATTACGCCCACTTCGGGCACAAGGAATTTATTCTTTGCCTGGGTCATGGCGCCGATGTAGTCAAAAACTACTTCCTGAATTATAGCGAGTATGTGTCGAACGATTTCGTACTGTCTGAAGGAGGCAAGAAACTCGACCTGATCAACGCCGACATTCGCGATTGGCGCATTATCTTCGCTGATACCGGAACGTCGTCGAATATTGCCCAGCGTCTCAAGGGGGCGGAAAAGTATCTGGGCGACGATCGTGAATTCTTTGCCAACTATACCGATGGATTGTCCGACCTTCCCTTGGATAAACAGTTGGAAGACTTTCGCACAAAAGATAAAATTGCCAGTTGCGTCACCGTGACGCCACCGCTGAGTCATCACCTGATCTCGACTGATGCCAGAGGGTTAGCGACGAATGTTCAGCCGATCGCTGGTTCCAGCCTCCGCGTGAACGGCGGGTTTTTTATTTTCAAGCGAGAAATTTTCGACTACATTCGACCGGGGGAAGAACTGGTCAATGAGCCGTTTCTGCGGTTGAGCAAAGAGCATCAGTTGATCGGCTACAATTACGACGGGTTTTGGGCTTCTATGGATACGTTTAAGGATAAGCAAACGCTGGATGAAATATATGCGAGAGGGAAAGCGCCCTGGGTTATCTGGAAGAATTCATCGCAATCGTAGCAGGAAAGCCAACGCCATGTTTCAACTCCGTTTGGATCGTCCATCGCAGCGAGGCTGCAAGGTGTTGTGCCTTGGCGCCCATTCCGATGACATTGAGATCGGTTGCGGCGGGACCATCCTTAGGCTTCTGAATGTGTACCCGGAAGCGGAAGTCAAGTGGGTGGTGTTCAGCGCCATGGGGCCGCGCAGGCGCGAAGCGCAGAACAGCGCCAAGTCGTTCCTTAAGGGCGCGGCGACGCGCGATGTGGTGTTGAAAAGTTTTCGGGAAAGTTTTTTTCCTTCTCGGGAAGAAGGAATTAAAGATTACTTCGAGTCGATCAAGCAGAGCTTTGCGCCGGATGTGATCTTCACGCATTATCGGCACGATCTCCATCAGGATCATCGGGTCGTGTCTCAACTGACGTGGAACACTTTTCGAAACCACTTGATTCTGGAATATGAGATTCCGAAGTATGATGGCGATCTCGGCGTGCCGAATACGTTCGTTCCGCTCGATGTGGAAACCTGCCGTGCCAAAGTGACAAACCTCCTCACTCATTTCAGGAGTCAAGGGAGCAGACAGTGGTTCACGGAAGACTTGTTTCTTGCGTTGCCGCGTCTGCGAGGCATGGAATGCAACGCCCAGGCTCGTTATGCCGAGGCGTTTTATTGCCGCAAGTTGGTACTTTGAGCCGGTCGTATTGAAGGGCTTCGTCTATCATGTCCTCCTCTGGCCCCAAAGTAAGCATCGGTCTCCCTGTCTATAACGGCGAGCGCTTTTTGGCAGAGGCCATCGACTCGACGCTGGCGCAAACGTTCACCGACTTCGAACTCATCATCTCCGACAATGGATCAACCGACCGAACTCAGGACATTTGCTCGCGTTATGCGGCGCAGGATGCGCGGGTGCGGTATGTCCGCAGTGAAACAAACCGAGGCGTATCGTGGAACTATAGGCGCGCGTTTGAAACGGCCCGAGGGCAATATTTCCGGTGGGCGCCTGCAGACGACAAGTTTCATCCCGAATCGCTCGGCCACTGTGTCGCTGTGCTTGATGCACATCAAGAAGTGGTGTTGTGCTATCCGCTAGCCGTACTCATTAATGAGGCAGGAGCGGTGACTGATCACCACAGCGATGGTTTGGATCTTCGCTCTCCTGAAGTTGCGCGACGATTCTATGACGCGATTCGGCGAAACCCATTGGTCACTGCGATTTATGGCCTGATTCGAACGGAGGCGTTAAGACAAACCGCCATTATGGGCGGTTTCCCTGGTTCCGATATCACGTTGCTTGCCGAGTTATCCTTATATGGACAATTTCTGGAAATTCCTCGCCCGCTGTTTTATCGCAGGATGCACAGGGGATCCTCGTCGAGTATGACCACGATGGAAAGCGTGCAGGAGTTCTATGATCCGAAGAAGAAGGGGAGGTTGTGTCTTTATCTTTGGACACATCTGTTTCAGCATGCTTCAGGAATTCGACGCGCACCGTTAACGTTAGCCAAGAAAACCGTGTTGTTCGGCGTACTCTTGCGATGGGTGATCGGGTGTCGCGACCAGTTCGGCCGGGAGTTGATCGACGCAGCGGTAAAGCTCGTGACTCGGCGTGCGACGACGCCGATCCGACAGGGTGAAGGAATATCCAAGCAGGCAGACAGGCACATTCAAGGGAAAAAAATCTAGCCCATGGCGACTCCGGTACACTCCGTTTCCATCGCTCAGCCTGAACCGAAAACCTCGATGAGTGAGGCGGAAACCAAACTGTTGGATCATTCCCTGGTCCGGGGGATGTTTTGGACGGGAAGCGTGAAGTGGGCAAGTCAGG
>JANYEF010000240.1 GCA_025363325.1 Nitrospira sp.
AAGGCAGAAAGGGTCGGTTTAGCCCGCATTACTCATGAGCACTTCTGCTGCAATCGCCGCCCCGCTGCTACGACGAGCCTCCGGCCGGCAGACTCGCCCCTTGGATCCTCACCGTACTGCACGAGTGCGCATCGGGTCCTCAGGGCTCCGCGCGCCGGTCTCGTGCCCCCTCCCTTGCCCTCCCCCATGCTAAGGGGGAGGAAAGGGTGGAGGACGACGAATCGTCATACATAATGCGGGTTAAGTGGCCTTCATGGCCCGATGCACCTTCCCCACCAGTCTCCTGTTCTTCTTTGCTCCTGGTCCTGGTGTGTTTCCCCCGCAGCGTCATGGCGGAATGGTCCGCCATTGCCGAGAACAAGATTTCGTACACCGATAATGTGACCAATTTTTCTGCGGCCCGCCGCCTGAAATTCAGCGAAGATCCGAGCCAGCCGACCGGCCTCCCGACGCAGTTGTCCGATGTCATCTGGGATCCCTCGCTCGAAGTGATCCGCTCTTCTTCGTCGACGCTCGGGCCCAACGAGCTCTTCATCAACGCACAGGGGTTCATCTTTGCCAATAATCCGATCTTCAACCACGGCGACTACCGCCTGCAATTCAAGCAGGGCTCTTCTCAGACACGTCGCTCCTCCTCCGGTACCGGAACGTGCCCAACCAGTTCCTAGGCCCCAATTTCGAGCATCGCACCGGGAACAACCTGATCCAAGAGGAGCGTGTCTCTTTGCGTATGTGGCGCACGGAGCTCGAACACCGGGTGAACGAGTCTTGGACGCTGACGCTCATCGGGCGCTATGGCCTCCGTTATTACAACGATGCGTTCGCGGAGCGTGACACGACGCTCTGGACCGTCGGTTCACAAGTGGGGTACGTCGTCAATCCCCCCATGGCGGTGTCGCTCGGTTACCTCTATGAACGAGGATTGGTCGATGGTCGCGGCAACACCCAACTCAACGACGATGTCTCGTACCGATTGCACGCAGTCTCGGCCGGAACGGACCTCACGCTGATCGAGTCGCTGTCCCTGTATCTGGGTTATATCTACCGGCGCAAGGACTTCACCAGTGAGCTGCTCGGGGATACGCATCTCAACCGACATCATGATAGCCATCTGGGTATGGCCGAGTTTCGCTATCGCCTCAATGAGGCAGCGAGTCTCTCCGCATCCTTCCAGCGGATTCAGCGAACCTCTACGGTTGTGACGCGAGACTTCAACGACACGATCTATTCCCTCGGAGGCAGCTATCGTTTTTGACCATGGCCCCGTCTCCCTGCCGGTGGGTTGAGTCAGGGAGACCTTCAGCGTGACTGGCGCAGACAGGGGAAAGCGCCGGGAAAGGGCTGCTCCCTGTGGCTAGTGAGGGACATGGGTGTGACGTTGACCCTGTTCCGAGACGGTTCTTAACTAGAACAGATGGCTTCTTCGACAGTCTGTAGGGCCTGATTTTGTGCGACAAACTCATTCGGGATCAGGTGCCGAGTGAGCTGTGGGTGCGGCGCTGATTATAGTCGAGCCGCCAGGCTTCGATGATGTGTTGGGCCTCGGCCATCGAGATGAACTTGTGATACCCCGCAGCTTGCTACGGGGAGCTTCATTGCGCGCCTCTCTACCCGTCACCACGATAGCAACGAAACGCCGCATTGGAAAATAGATAAACTGACCTGGAGGTCATCGGCTATTTCGATGTATACTCCACGCCATGGAATGGTTGAACTATCACCATCTCTTGTATTTCTGGTCGGTCGCCAAACACGGAACCGTAGCGAAGGCCTGCGAGGAGTTGCGCCTGACTCAGCCGACGATCAGTGCGCAGATCCGGGTGCTGGAAGACACGCTGGGTGAAAAACTGTTTGTGCGTTCAGGCAGATATCTGGTGTTGACGGAGATGGGACGCGTCGTTTTCAAATACGCCGAGGACATCTTCTCGCTGGGACAGGACCTGCTCAACACGGTGAAGGGGCGTAGCAGTGGGAAGCCCATACGATTGGCCGTTGGCATCGCCGATGCCGTGCCGAAGCTGCTCGCTTCCCAGCTGCTGAAGTCCGCGTTCAGTGTAGCCCACGCCACGCGACTCGTGTGCTGGGAAGGCAAGCTGGACCACTTGTTGGCCGACCTGGCGATTCACGGACTGGATCTTGTCATCTCCGACACCCCCGCGCCTCCGAACATCAAGGTACAGGCCTATCACCATTTAATGGGAGAATCGGGCGTGACGTTCTTCGCCCCGGCGAAAATGGCGGCGCGATATCGCCGAAACTTTCCACGATCCTTGGAAAGTGCTCCGATGCTGTTGCCCACTACCAACGCCATGCTGCGGCGCCTACTGGATGAGTGGTTTGTCCGGAACGACATTCATCCCACCGTCGTGGGGGAGTTTGAAGACAGCGCGACCTTGAAGGCGTTCGGCCAGGAGGGATACGGGCTGTTTCCAGGCTCCAGCGTCATGGAGAAAGAAATCTGCCGCCAATCTCAGGTACAGGTGGTGAGTCGAGCGAATTCCGTGACACAGCGTTTTTATGCCATCACAGTGGAACGGCGGCTCAAGCACCCGGCCGTTTTGGCGATCGTCGAATCGGCACGGCAGAAACTACTCGCCTAGGATCGTCCGTTCCTTTTTCGTCCTTATTTCATGCAGGGCTAATCTAGGACCATCCTCAGTACACTTAAGCTTGGGCCGAACGGTGATCAATGCAACGCTCTGTAACGGTACGAACGAAGCAGGCAACCGGCATCTATGCGTTCAGTTTGTAGTACGCATCCAGCGCAGCAACCTTGTAACCTTCAGCCAGAGTCGGATAGGTGCAGGCCGTCGTCAAGAAATAGTCCAGCTCCCGCACGGCTTGCCCGATGTGGATCAACTGGTGGCGCCGGTGCCGATCACCTGTACACCGAGGTCTTCTCGATGAAAGAGCATCTTCAACAGGCCGCTGTCGTCACCGAGGATGTGGCCCTGCGCGATCTCCCGATAGCGCGCCATAGGTCTGGTCTCACTTCAAGAGCGTAACAGGTCACCAGCCGTCCTTGTTGCGAGGAAGTCGTCGCCAGACTGGAAAACCGATTACATCGCTGGCGGGGAAAATATGGGGCACGGCGGTGCAGTCTACCGTGCGACGGTCAGACGCCCGCGATCATCCGCCTTCAGGTCCGCTGCAGGAAGATTCAGGCGAGCTGTGACTCCCTGTTGCTCGGCACAGAACAGTACCAATTCCGAGACCAATCGCTTACCCAATTCCAGGAACATTACGACGCGCCGGGGTTGTCCTACGGCAATTTCAAGCCGCTCCAACAGGCGGTGGGCCCGACTTCGTGCCAATCCTTCCTACGTCCGCTCAACCATGACACGCCGTTCGTTCTCAGCCTCCTTCAGGACCACGTTTAGGTCGTCGTACTGCACCGCCTGAGGGAGGGACTGAGGAGGAACATCGTGTTGTCCTCCTCAGTCAGACTCCTTCGACCCATCAGTAGAGGCCTGTCCGCGGCATGAACCGGCGCAGGTGCTTTCCAGACGTCTTGCCATCTGTCGTCTGGGGCGGGGTGAGGCGATTGACGTTCTCTTCGGAGTCCACCCCCTGGTCACGCGACGCAGGAGTCTCCGGAATCTGCACGTCGTCCGACACAACCCGCGTGTCCTCAGTCGCTTCAAGCGCCTGGGCTTTCACACTTGTATTAGCCGTCACACCTTCGGAATGGTTCGTGGTGTGCCCAGTGTCTGCGAATCCATTCGCCGCTCCGAACAATCCTATCGCGGCAATCATGGACAGAAACCCCATCTTGAACACGCTCTTTGCACTCATGACGACCTCCTTATAGTTCGAAGTGACCTCGCTACGGATCATCCCGTGAGCTTACAAGGAGGATAGCCGACCATTGACAATGGGTCCAATTGATAATTTATTGCACGTCTATAGAGAATACCTATACATCATGATGACGCTTGAACCCCCTGCCACAGACGCGTTCAAATAAGCTACCGCCCTGCGCAGTCTCCGCATCGGACATTCGCTCTCGAATCCGCCGAGGACTCCCGGAGGCAAATACGTTGCTGCTCTTTGTGGAATCTTATATATAATTCAACATCCTCTCTACAAGAGGACCGCGGTCGCATAAACAGATGGGAACATTCTTTGGGAGATCGAGACGATGAGCCTACTGACAGGCAAGACAGGACTCATCATCGGGGTTGCAAACAAACACAGCATCGCCTGGGCCATCGCCCAATCGGCGGCAGGACAGGGCGCCAAACTGCTGTTCAATTATCAAAGCGAGCGGCTACGGGAAAACGTTGAAGAACTGGTTGCCACCATGCCCGGCGCGAAAGCCTTTCCCTGTGACGTGGGAGACGATGCGCAAATCGCCGCATTGATGCAGAGTGTGGGGAAAGAAACTACGAAGCTCGACTTTCTTGTTCACTCCATCGCGTTCGCGCCAAGGGAAGAGCTCATGGGGCAGTTCGTAAACACGACGCGGCAAGGATTTGCCACGGCACTCGACGTGAGCGCCTATTCGCTCGTCGCCCTCACCAGAGCCGCCTTGCCCTTGATGACTGACGGCGGCTCCGTCGTCACCCTCACCTACCTCGGAGCGGAGCGGGTCGTACCTCACTACAACGTCATGGGGGTCGCCAAAGCCGCGCTCGAAGCCACCGTCCGCTATCTCGCCCACGACCTCGGCCCCAAGAACATCCGGGTCAACGCCATCTCAGCCGGCCCGATCAAGACCCTTGCGGCCCGCGGCGTCTCCGGCATCAGCAAGATGGTGGATCACCACCGAGCGTTCGCACCGCTCCGCCGCGCAACGGAACAAGGCGAAGTCGGCGACACAGCGTTGTTCTTGGTGAGCCAGCTAGGACGTGGAATTACCGGAGAAGTGATCTATGTCGATGGCGGATACCATATTCTGGGGTCGCTAGCTTCAGTGGAATAACACGAAGCGGACCTCAAGAAATTCAAGAATCTGTTGATCTGTCGAATGGTCGGAATTCCGATCGCTCAACAGATGCACGTTTCTAGCACTACTCCAGTGTTCGCCTGAG
>JANYEF010000414.1 GCA_025363325.1 Nitrospira sp.
GCCGAGCAACGGCATTTGGTAGAACAATCTGCTAAGACTCTTTGATCTTTTATCTCGTCACAGCACTGGTCTTTCAACGCGGCAAGCCTGATGCTTGAAACCACGGCTCTGTGCACGAGGACACTTCCTCACCTCCATTGACCGAGTCCAGCGAAGGTCACACCGGAAGATCCGGCAGAGACGGCCTGCCAGATCACTAGCGAGAAGACGTCTCTCGATTGAGATCTCACAGGGTGTGGTAGAGTGAGCCAGGGCGGCGAGGTGTTCAGTACCGGAGGCTCCTATGAGATCAACGAACTTCGCTCCTCTTGATCTTTCCGATTACGAGATCTCGCCTGAACAGGGTTTTCTCCCACAAGACCCCCTTGGCCATCTGCCCGACTCCCCCACGCTCAACGATCTTGGGCACGAGCTGCCGAAATTGCTGAGCGCTCGGACAGTCCGGCGGTTTATCGACGAGCAACGCCAACTGCTCCCCTCCATCCCTTCAACGTGGCGCACAGAGGACTATCGGGCGGCGATGCGGATCCTTTCGTTCGCCGGGCATGCCTACGTGTGGGAAGTGCCGGACCAACCGGTTGCGACATTGCCACCACAATTGGCGAAACCATGGCATGAAGTTTCGCAGCGGCTTGGCCGGCCTCCAATTCTCTCCTACGCGTCCTATGCCCTCGACAATTGGCGAAGGCTCGATCCTGCCAAACCGATTCAGCTCGACAACATGGTGCTGCTCCAAAATTTTCTCGGCGGTTTGGATGAAGAGTGGTTTGTCGTGGTCCACATCCAGATCGAGCGGGAAGCGGGACCAGGGCTGGCCGGACTCCTACGAGCGATGAATGGTGCGGCCCTGGACAAGGAGGACGAGGTCTTGCTTGGGCTCAAATCCTTGGCGTTGGCCCAAACGGCGATGCGCAACACGTTGCTCAGGATGAAAGAGCGCTGCGACCCCTATGTGTACTACAACCGCGTGCGGCCCTACATCCATGGCTGGAAGAACAGCCCTAGCTTACCGAACGGGCTCGCCTACGAAGGCGTCGAATCCTATGCCGGGCAACCGCAGCAGTTTCGAGGCGAGACGGGCGCGCAAAGTTCTATTGTCCCCTGTCTCGACGCCGGACTCGGCATCGCCCATGCCCCTGATCCCTTGACCGTGTATCTGCGGGAAATGCGCGACTACATGCCTCCGCGCCACCGTACATTCCTGCAAGCGCTGGAGAATGCCACCGACGATCTTGGCCGTCCGTTGCTCTCTGGCTATGTCCGCGATCGGAAATTCAGCAGTCCTGATCTCTGGGCCACCTACTGCACCTGCGTCGATTCCCTCGCTCAATTTCGCGAGATCCACATCGGTTACGCCGACAGCTACATTCACCGCCAGCATCAGGCCCACGCGAGCAACCCCACTGCTGTGGGAACGGGCGGCACACCCTTCATGACGTATCTCCAGAAACATCTCGATGAAACGAAGCAGGCCATCGTTCAGTAAGCCTTCAACCGACTTGCTTTATAAGCGGCTACTGAGCTTTTGGCTGCGCAGGCAGCATGTGGCTTTCTGCGTAGGCATGTGAACAGCAGAAGGTCCACCGGATCGGCGTTGACTCCGCATTCTCAGCAGCGTATCGTTTTGCCTGATCCTGCAGGATGCTCAAAAAGGCCGTTCAGCAAGGCCGCAGGCGAAGCGAGAACCGGAGGCGTAACGTTTCTCACCCGCCCACCCCAAGCTGCCAAGACAGCTTGTTCTCCAAGTGGGGTACGGTGAGGATACTTGCGAGCTGAGAACACCGCTGGCGGACTTTTTCAGCATCCTGCTTGGTTCATCACAATCTGTTCCAAAGGAGGCAACCATGGCAATCATGTGCTCCCTGGCGGTCTGCAAGGCACAGGCGGGGATGTGCGGGCATGAGAAGGCGATGCTAAGCGTCGGCATACTCGCAGCTATCGGCCTTGGGGCCTACTTCCTAATCGGCTGACCGAAGGTCTTAGGGAAGTCGCTTCACCAGGCCCACAACGGGCCAGGGTGATGGTGTGTGCCGGCTCTCCTAGTCTTCAACATGGCCTCAACTTCCACCACCCATGATCCGAAGCTCGCACGACAGCTCGTGCTCGACGAGCTGTTCGATCTATCGCTCTACAAGGCGCTCCGCGCGGTGACGCAGCCGGATGTGCACCACACCCTCGATGAACTGATCAGGGTGGAAACCTCCCAC
>JANYEF010000418.1 GCA_025363325.1 Nitrospira sp.
GCCGAGCAACAGCAGCCCGACTACAGACGTTTTCAAGAAAGATCGACGAGTCCAAGACCGAGAATCTGGCTGCTGCAAAGAACAGCTCCGGGAGTAGGTGCACTGCAGTCTGTCAGGACAACTCGCTCCTTGTATCAAAAGCGCATACGTCCGTCAACCCCTTCCTATAGAAGCCTGTCCGACAGCGTAAGAAGACGGTTGTTTGATTTATTTGGTTTGTCTCGTGTGTTTGGTTGAACCAGACTAACCGGATAAACCAGATGAACAAGATAGACCTCGCTCCTTCCGCCAGTCTCGCCCGTCACACAGCACGGTCTGTGGCCGGTCTCTGGTATGATGAAATAAAAAAGGAAGATTGGTCGTGGCACAGAGAATCGTCACTATTTCATTTCATGGTTGTACCCGTGCTGTGGGGGCGTTCCTGTTCAGCTGTGGGCTTTTGCTCCTCTGCGATGCCAACGCTGCCCTCACTGGTCGTATCCTCATTGCAGGCTATGGCCCCGAATTGCCTGTCGTACAAGATCTGGCGAAGGCGTATGAGCGGCTACATCCCGGCACGGCGATTGACCTCGAATGGGACGGTACGGTGCGGGCCGTTCATCTGTTGAAAACCGGAGAAGCTCAGGTCGCAGTGACCGATCAACCAGATCCTGCGCTCAGGGCTACGCAGATCGCGTGGGATGGCATCGCGGTCATTGTCAATTTCGCAAACCCTGTCAGAGAACTGTCCAGCGCCCAAATCAGAGGGTTATTTTCCGCACGGATTACCAACTGGTCTGAGCTGGATGGCGCCACGGCCAGAGTGGAGGTGATTCCTCGCACATCAGCCAACAACCTCACGTCCGGCTTTCAGAGTTCCCTGAGTCTCACGGAACAGATTGCGGCATCCGCGGCCCCGGTTCGCTCTGACCAGCAAGTATTGAGTCTGGTGTCCGGGCGTGATGCCACGGTCAGCTATATTTCATTGGCGGCGGCGTTGAAAGCTCAAGAGGACGGCATTTCCATTCATATCCTGACGGTCGATCAGGTCGATCCAGGAGAAGCCACCGTGAAAAATGGGCGGTACCGTCTGCGCCGACCGGTCCTCATGCTCACCGCGGCACAACCGGATCCGCTCACCGAATCGTTTCTCTCCTTCGTCCGCTCGGTTGACGGACAGCAGTTGCTCCGCAGCATGTTCGTCCCCATCGAACAATCGATTCCTGTGACCGTTCCTTCAAACCTGCAGCAGCTCGATCCATCCTCACCATCATCTTGATCACCATTGCTTCCTATCAATTTCTCTCTAGACAGGAGAACCTAACATAGGTAAGATCGAAAACATTAGGGGTATATCTCACGCCATGGCCACAATCCTTGTTATCGACGACGAAGAATCGATCCGGAGCCTCCTAAAGGAAGTCCTTGAGAAGGCCAGCCACCGTGTGCTCCTAGCCCGCGATGGTCGGGAAGGCTTGACTCTCTACCAGCAGAACAAAGTCGACCTGGTCCTCATGGACATTTTGATGCCAGGAACCGACGGCCTCGAAACCACCTTACAGCTGACGCGGGAATATCTCGATGCGAAGGTCATCGCCATGACCGGTGCCCAAGGCGACCGCAACTTCCTCGACGTGGCCAAACTCTTCGGTGCCCGCCGCGTATTCGAAAAACCCTTCGACCTTGACAAACTCGTCCAAGCCATCAACGAAGAACTCGCCAAGTAGCGCGCCTCTTCAGTATCACAATCTTCTGAATTGTTCGCTTCTTATTCGACTCACGAGCTCCCAGAGACAGCGCAGGAGCAGTGTCCTGCCTCAACTGATCACAGGCGCGGGACGACAGGAAATAGAAAACTCTAGGCATGAAGGCGCAGGTCCTTCACAATCTACGGGAGACATAAAGACGAACGAGCGAGGAAAGGTGTGGCGAATCACACGGGGAAATTCGAGCGAGCACTGCTCACACTCTGGGCCCTGCTCATCGCACTGGTCGGTACATTCCCTTTCACGAATTTTGTCGGACACTCGCATTGGGAATACATCCAATGGCTCCCGACCGCTGATGATTTCCGCTCACGGCGTTTCCTGTTTGATATCGTCGCTAATGTGGCCCTCTTTCTTCCGCTGGGCTATCTTCTTGACCGATCCTGCTCCAGCGGGACGGCTCGTCGTTCGCTTATCCTCGCCGCTGGTGCCGCAGGCTTGCTCTCGCTGAGCATGGAATGCTTCCAAGTCTATTGCCACAACCGTCACCCCTCGCTCACTGATGTGGCCAGCAATGTCACAGGAAGCCTCATCGGGGCTTTCCTGTCCGTTTCACGACAAAAAATGGCAGCATCGCCACCGAACCGTACGCTTATTCCCAACCCACCGGATCGTAGCCACGCTCCCTAACCCGCATGACTCATACCGGTTCGTCGCGAGACCGGCGCGCGGAGCCCTGTCCCTTTCTGTCGCGCTATTCCCGACAGTCTCGCTCGTCTCGCTTGAGTCAAGCATCGGCGAATGCAGAAGAAGCGTTCAAGAATAATGCGGATTAAGACAGCACTGAACAAACTGCTTATCGGCATTGCTCGGTGGCGAGAGACGACAGAGTCCACGCAGAAACCCTGCCGGCGACCTGCCCACTCTGGCCTTGACTCGCCTTCGCGCCGGCATCTTTGGCCATCTCGGAGCACTACTCGATATCTTTCTCTGTACGCACTTGCCCAACTTACCGGTCATGCGCGTTGGGATAGATGATTGGTTTCGGCGCGGCACAGGCAGAGAGAAGAACGTCAACGTTAGCCAGCGCGAGCAGCCGAAATGTCACATAATCCACGGCTTTTCTCTCGCAAAGGCAAGCACCCTGTACACAATCAAAGGCCATCTTGGCCAGTTGACGTCGGTCCTCATCTTCTGCCATTATTTCAATATGGGGTCTGATTCATTTCGCATTATAACGATCCCCGCGGCCTTGAAACCAAGGACGGGGTTAATATGGTTTTGGATCGTAGTACTCTTCCTCATCCCGCTTTTCCCATTGACTGATTTCGTCTGGCACCCACACTGGGATGCGATTCGTTGGATTCCCTTTCAAGATTTCTCGCTCACCATGAATATGCTCGTAGATATCATCGGCAATATCGGCTGGTTCATGATCTTCGGATATCTCTTACATTACTGGATGGATGAGCATTCTTCAGCCTTCCGGTCTATCGCGACAATTGTCCTCATTGCAGCCGGCGTTTCGCTTTCGCTCGAATTCTTCCAGGTCTTCTGCCACAATCGCGTTCCCTCGATGACGGATGTCGTGTGCGATACCATAGGTGGCTGCCTCGGCGCCTATTTTTCGGAAGAACACCGCTCCACAGATTCCCCAGAACCGGCCCGCTACCTGGTCATTGAAGAGGACGGTTCGAAAACTCTCCTCTAATAGCCCTAATCCTGATCAAGGTCGAGCACTGAGCTCTTTTCGTACCAGCCCGCGCATCATCACCGGATCGCTGTACGCCACTTCGCTCAAGGCATCCATGATATGGAGCCTTTTCGTCGCGACCAACTCCTTGGCCTTCGCATAGTTCTTCGCAGTAAATCGCGCCACGGCCGGCTGACCATTCACAATCTGACAAGCCAGAGTCTCGCCGTTCACTTGCAGCGTCCCCCCTTGTTCAACTAGCGTTTTGGCCTGCGCCGACGTAATGCCATGAAGCTCCGCGAACTCGTCCAATCCTCCCGTCTCAACTAATCGCCCATCGGGCATAATGCAGAGTCGCTTGAAATGCGGAGACCAATCCTTGCGGAAATCGATGTACTTGATATCGCCACCCTTTGCCACGGCCCGATCCAGTGTCCGGTAATCGATACCAAGATTCTTCTGATCGAGCTTCGCTGTCAGTTCCACAGGCAGTGTTCGGTGAAAAACCATGGCCGCCACCTCATCGAGTGGAATCCCTCGCGCCTGATGCAATTGTTCCGCCTCGGCAAACTGCATAAGATCCAACGTCCAAGTCTGTTTGGGAACGGCTCCGGTTGGATCGATCCGACAGGTAAACAATCCCCGCGTCAGAATCCCGTCGGTCTGAGGATACACATACACCCCACCTTCGGTCAGCAGCTTGGTCATCATCTCCAGGGGGACCTCGTAGCTTTCCGACAAGACTTTGGCATGCGCGGCCAGATCTTCCTGAAGGGTCATGGCGCAGGCCGTCACATTCCCTGGTGCGTCGAACTCAGAGTAGTCCTCAATGATGTTATAGAGGATCGTCGGTTTTCTCTTGTCGGGTTTTTTCTTTATTTTAAACATTTCTCAGCCTGTCCCTCGTGTTTCGTCGTTCGTCTCTCGTCCCAAACGCTTCAGGAACCACGCTTCACATGTTCGTAC
>JANYEF010000292.1 GCA_025363325.1 Nitrospira sp.
ACCAAGCCGCTGGATAAAGACCACCTCCTCATCGTGATCGGCAAAGCCATAGTGCGTGACAGCCTCAAACGGCAGGTGGCCTGTCTCAAATCAGAAATCGACGGCCGCTACGCGTCGATTGTAGGTATGAGCGCAAAGATCCGTGCGGTGATGGAGTCCGCTCAACTCGCCGCGAAGTCCGATGCCAGCGTGTTGCTGCTTGGTGAAAGCGGAACAGGCAAGGAACTTTTCGCTCGCTCCATCCACCAGTGGAGTCTGCGCCAGAACATGCCGCTGATGGTCATCAACTGTGTCGCCCTCACGGAAACGCTGCTCGAAAACGAACTCTTTGGGCATGAGCGCGGCGCCTTCACCGGCGCGGATCGCCTGCAAAAGGGACAACTGGAGATGGCGGATGGAGGCACGATTTTCCTGGACGAGATCGGAGACATGTCGCTCCCGCTGCAAGCCAAACTATTACGCGTGCTCCAGGACAGGGAATTTCATCGAGTCGGCGGCACACGCCTCGTATCGATCAATGTACGGATCATTGCCGCCACGAACAAGGATCTCCGACAGGCCGTGACGACCGGTGAGTTTCGTGAGGATCTCTTTTTCCGTTTGAACGTCATCAGCCTCACCATGCCCCCGCTCCGCGAACGGCCCGATGACCTCCCTGCCCTGGCCAAGTTTTTCTTGAACCGACATGCTCGGGAAGCGAAACGTCCCGGCATGATGTTCAGCCCTACGGCCATGGAGGCCATGAGCCGGTACCGTTGGCCTGGAAACATTCGCGAATTGGACAACGTCGTCGCACGGGCCGTCGTCTTGAACCAGTCGGACACCATCGAACCGGACATGCTGTCGTTGGATGCCATGGGCCGCACCTCGCCGGGCGAACGCCTCCCCTATCTCTCACTCCCGTACCATGAGTCGATGGAACAACATAGCCGCTACATCATCGAGCGAGCCATTGAGGAAGCGGAAGGCAATCAGACAAAAGCAGCAGACCACCTCAAGCTCCAACGCACGTATCTGGCCCGTCTGATTAAGCAACAGAAGGTGAAAGAGGAGCCGGATTAGCGTTAGCAGGATGCAGGAAAACTATGTTGGCGCGCGAGACAGGCGAGACGAGCGAGACGGAGGAGGGTTCGAGGTCCCAAGTTCGAGGTTTTCCGAACTTCGAACCCCGAACTTCGAACTACGGATCGCGCCTTTCTCGCATGTCTCGCGCGTCACGCGTTTCTGTTCATGGACGCTGGCGGGCTTTTTCAGCATCCTGCTAAGCAGGTCGCTGTCTTGCCGCAAGGGTGATGCGACCGGCTGATGCATCCTGTTCGGCTTGCGCATAGCGCTCCGGCGTCCCGATGTCCGACCAGTACCCCTCACAGTCATACCCAAGCACCGTATCCCCCCGCTGAATCGCCGCCACATAGGGGTCGATGATGCTCGAGGCCACGCCCTTCGGCACATCTCGCAGAAGCCGCGGACGGAGCACATGAATCCCGGCAAACATGCGCGGCTGGGTCGGCACCTGATCTGTGCGTCCACGCCCGGTAATCCGCACGATGCGGTTGTCCGAATCCATTTCCACGAGACCCCACCGTGCCGCCTCAGGATCTTTGCGCAGGACCAACGTCGCCACGGCGTCGCGCTGCTGGTGAAACGCACACAACGCACCGAGATCGAGGTCCACGAGCGTATCGCCGTTCAGCACCAACACCGACTCACCGGAAAAATGCGGCTCCGCCAGCTTGAGGCCACCCCCCGTACCCAAGATCACCGGCTCGCGCGAATAGATGATCCGCAGCCCGTACCGCGAGCCGTTGCCGACCGCCTGCTCGATCATCGGTCCGAGGTGATGCAGATTGATCACAACATCGTGAAACCCATACTGCTTCAGAAGCAAGAGATTCCAGACGATCAGCGGCGTGCCCGCAATGGGGAGGAGTGGCTTCGGAATCGTGTTCGTGAGCGGCCTCAGGCGAGTCCCCAAGCCCGCTGCGAGAATCATGGCTTTCATAACGAAAGTGAACGGTGATGGGTGATGAGTGATGGGTCAGACTCGATGGGAAACACTTTGTACCTCCGCATACCACTCATCACAGATCACGCATCACTGCAGTTCCGGCACGTAGGAAGTGAGATGCTTCCGGAGTATGTCCAACTCGGGATACTTCTGGAGATTGCGTTTGACATAGTTCAAGACACGCGGAATGTCGGCGAGAAAGTTGGGATTGCCTTTGACGCGATCGATATAGACAAATCGCCCCGCCGCTTTAAGGTTACGCTGGATGCTCGTGAAGTCGAACAGGCGGCGGAAGGCCTCCCGGTTGGTCCAGACCTGCCGATGCGTCGCTAACCCATCAAGATAGCGGTCGATCAAGCGGTCGATCAGCGACTCGTCGAGTTCGATATAGGCGTCGCGCAGCAGCGAAGCGAGATCGTACGTCACCGGCCCCATCAAGGCATCTTGAAAGTCGATGACCCCCAGCCGTTCGCCATCGACCATCAAATTGCGCGAGTGATAGTCCCGGTGGACAAAAACCCGCGGTTGGCCCGCCAACAATTCGGCGATTTTCTCGAATGCGCCCCGTATGGGCAGGTGATCGTCGGCGCACATCGGTTTCTCCTGCCTCGCCACGATCCCATACTCCAGAAAATGGTCGAACTCCCACATGAGGAGCGGCACATCGAAACTTCGGTGGAACGCGAGACAATTCGGATCGGCTGGTGAGGTCGCCTTCGATTGCATCTGTACGAGGGCATCGACGGCCTGCGTATAGCGCGCTTCCAGGTCCGTCGGACTCGCCTCACGACAGGCTTCCGAGAGGGTGAGGTCCCCGAAATCTTCAAGATAGAGCAGCCCCGCCGCCTGATCATAGTGATAGAGGCGTGGAACGGATACCCCGGCTTTAGATAAATGGGAGAGGATGTTCAGAAACGGTAATTCGGTGACCTGATGAGCCGCCCCGCTGACGGCTTCTTCCGATTGCTTGAAGGCCTCCGGCTCGGCCAACTGCATGAGAATCACCGAGCGAGCAGCGCCTCCGGTCAACTCGATGCGAAAATACCGGCGGTTGGACGCATCGCCGGCTAAGGGCGTGAGTGTCTTCAATTGTCCCTTAAAGGGTAGCCGAGCCTCGACCGTGGCAGCCACGAGGGTATGATCCGGCAAGACCAGTGGTTGTTTCGGCGCGGCAGGATCGACAGTCGCCATAGGCTGCGCATTATACTGATGCGGCCAAACCTTGTCACGAACAGGAATAAGATGGGCAGCCTGGTCGTCCTCCTGCTCGCGCAACGCGCAGCCTCAGAAGGCCCTCGTTGGACGCGCGCATTCGAGGAGCGACCAGGCTACCCTTTGAAAAGAGAAATGAGCGAGCTTGGAAGGAACATTATATCTGTACTCGCAGAGCCCCCACGATAAAGCGGTGGCGCTCGATGCCCGCAATAAAGGGCAGCCTCGGCCACTCCCCTAAAGAGCGCTAGAGAGAATTAGAATGCCCTCGCCCGGGCCACTGGCCCGTCTCGCTCGTCCCGCATGTCTCGCACGTCTCGCGTCAAAGAAACTATGCGCGCAGTGAAATACGGTCTGGCTAGGGCTTCGGAACTTCTAAATCTTTGCAAATCTTGTGAGCGAGGAAATCGTTGATCTCTCGATGGCGGGGAACGGTTGACGTTTTGCCGGCAGAGCGATTCACATACACACTATGACTTCCGCCTTCACGAAGGGGCTGTACACCGTGGCGTTCGAGGTGACGAATCAGATCGATCCGTTTCATGAAATGGAGGCGAGAGGCTCCCGGATCACGGTCTTGTTCCCGAGAGATTCTTCTGCTAAGGCACGGTTAGATTCCAATACCAGATGGACAGCTTCTTGAAGGTTGGCCCTGGCTTCATCAAGCGTGTCTCCCTGCGTGTTTGCACCTGGCAACTCCTCAACAAACCCAATATACCCTTCGGGCACTTGTTGGAAAACGGCGGTCAGCTGTTCCTTCATGGCGGCGATCTCCTTACGCGTGAAGTATAACAGAGTGAATAGGCTATGCCCACTCTCTGCCCAAAGAAGGGGATGGGCAGCCTGGCCACTCCCCTCACTCTCTTCGCCCACCCTTACTCATCCACACGCAAAACGGAGAGCGCCCTAGTTCTATCCTCGAATCTTACGCTTTCAGGGGACCAGTGCTGCTAGGATGGTGCCGGACGTTTGATGAGCCAGCGATATCGATCACGGGGAGTTTGTCTTGAATTCAACGAAACTCATGGCCGCATTCATCGTGATGGCTCTGATCGGAGCCCCTGCCGTACCCTTTGCGAGGGCGAGAGGCGGATCTGGCGGAGGCTACTCCAGCGGTTCATGGAACGACGCACAGCCGATTCAACAGTCGACCACACCAAGGCAGCCAGCGGCCGCACCGCAACCAGCGCTAACGGCTCGACCGGCGCCTTCCAGGCAGCCCTCGTTTCTGCAACGTCCCCTGTTGGCAGGTCTCGCAGTTGGAGTCGCCGGATCATGGATCGGCTCTATGCTCTTCGGGGCGACGGACAGCAGCGCGCAGACCAATGATGCCAGTGAGCCTGCCGGCGTGCCCGACACCACCGCCGAGGATTCCGACTCCGCCTGGATACTCCTCCTCCTGCTGCTGCTGGGAGCCGGGACGATTTTTTATTTCCTGAAAGTACAACGACCATCCCTTCCTGATTTTTCCGGGATCACAGGCCGCGACCCGTCCAGTGACAATCTGCCGACAAGACGGTCCGCCACAACCAGACAGAAAATATCAGTTGATAGCATCACCTCCGCTGACAAGGCAGCCTTTCAGCAACTGCTGATCGACATTCAAACGGCCTGGAG